>JBQCDS010000623.1:0-5337 GCA_051961035.1 Trinickia sp.
TACAGCGCAGCATCTCTTGGAACGCACCGCCGATGAGGCCCGTGCGCCCGCCGTCGACGAGTACGACATACATATGTTCGGGCCCGTCGAGATCGCCCTCGCCACGCGGCCCCGTCAACAAGGAAAAATAATTGGACGTGACCTGCCCCGTGGCACTACGCGGCAACAGACGCATGGCCACCGCGAGATCCTCGAGCGTCGGCAGCACTTTTTCGATCCCCGTGATCGCCACATGTACGCGCGGCATCACCGTACACATGCCTTCGTTGCCCTCGTTCGTCACGAGCGCAACGGAGCCGGTTTCGGCGATCAGGAAATTGCCGCCCGTCACGCCCATGTCGGCGGACAGAAAATGAGGGCGCAGCACCTCGCGCGCCTCGCGCGTCATATCGGGAATTTCGCTGAGCCGCGCGCGACCGTGCGTGGCCGCGAATAAATCCGCGATTTCCTCTTTGTCCTTGTGGACGACGGGCGCGATGATGTGGCTCGGCGGCTCGTTGTCGTTGATCTGCAGAATGTATTCGCCGAGATCCGTCTCGATCGACTGCACGCCCATCTCGCCGAGCACCGCGTTCAGGCGCATTTCCTCCGACACCATCGACTTCGTCTTGATGACCTTTTTGACGTCGTGCTCGCGGGCGATCTCGGCGACGAGCCGCGCCGCATCGGCCGTCGTTTCGGCGTAGAGCACAGTCGTTCCGCGTCGCGCGGCCGCGCGCTCGAACGTTTCCAGCCAGAGGTCGAGATGCTCGAGCGCGCGATTGCGGCGCGCCTTGAGCTCGGCGCGCGTCGCCGGAAAATCGATCGCGTGCATGGCCGCCGCCCGGGCCGATACGAATTTCGTCGACAGCTTCTTCAGGTTCTGCTGCAAGCGCGGATTGGACAGACTATCCTTGGCGCGCGCTTTGAACTGCATCGATTGAACTTGCATGGAAGGCTCGAACGGTCGGTCAACGGTTAAGGCTTGCGAAGCGCGGCTCAGCGATCGGCGTCGCCGGCCAGCACTTGAGCGATATGAAGCACCCGCGTGGACGTATCGCCCGAGCGGCGCAGTCGCCCTTCGATGTTCAGCATGCAGCCGAGATCGCCCAGCACGACGCAGCCGGTGCCGCTCGCCTGCACATTGGCGCATTTCTCGTCGACGATCGCCGTCGAGATGTTGCCGTACTTGACGGCGAAGGTGCCGCCGAAGCCGCAGCAGTGCTCGCAGTCCTTCATTTCCGTCACGGCTATCCCGCGCTGCGCGAGCAACGCGCGCGGCTGTGTCTTCACGCCCAGCTCGCGCAGGCCCGAACACGAATCGTGATAAGTGACCGGCCCCGCGAACGCACCCGGCGTCAACTGTACTTTCGCAACGTTGACGAGAAAATCGGTCAGTTCGTAGACTTTCGCGCGTAGGCGTTCATAACGGCCCATCAACTCGGGGTCGTCGCGTAGCAGATCGCCGTAATGCGCGGCGATCATGCCGCCGCACGAACCCGAGGGAACCACGACGTAGTCGAACTGCTCGAACTCGCGCAACGTCTTTTCGGCGAGATCTCGCGCGATGCGCCGCTCGCCCGAATTGTAGGCAGGCTGCCCGCAGCACGTTTGCGCGGGCGGCACGACGACCTGAAACCCGGCCTGCTCCAGCAGCCTTATGACCGCGAAACCGATTTCCGGGCGCATCAGATCAATGAGACAAGTGACGAACAAACCGACTCGCATGGCAATCACATGTGAACGAAACAAGTCGATTATCCGTCGTTTGCGCTGCCTGCCGGCGGAAAAGTCGAAAAAGTGCGTGCGGCCTCCCGAGGACGCAGTCGAACAGCGTTCGCTTTTTTCACGATACGAGATACAATGCATTCACCGTTAATTGCCGTGTCAATCGATTTCCAATGAGCGAGACGAATCAGGATTCCAAAACGTCGATCCAGGTGATCGAGCGCATGATGCGGCTGCTCGACGCCTTGTCCGCCCACACCGATCCGGTCAGCCTCAAGGAGCTCGCGCTGCGCACGGAGCTGCACCCGTCCACGGCGCACCGCATACTCAACGACATGGTGACGTGTCGCCTCGTCGACCGTTCCGATCCGGGCACGTACCGGCTCGGCATGCGGCTGCTCGAACTGGGCAACCTCGTCAAGGCGCGCCTGTCCGTGCGCGACGCGGCGCTCGCGCCGATGCGCGAGTTGCACCGCATGACGGGGCAAACGGTCAATTTGTCGGTGCGTCAAGGCGACGAAATCGTCTACATCGAACGTGCGTACTCGGAACGCTCGGGCATGCAAGTCGTGCGGGCGATCGGCGGGCGTGCGCCGCTGCATCTGACCTCCGTCGGCAAGCTCTTCCTCGCGGCCGACGAAGCGTCGCGCGTGCGCGCCTACGCCATGCGCACGGGGCTGTCGGGCCACACGCGAAACAGCATCACGGACATCTCGCAGCTCGAGCGCGAGCTGACGCAGGTGCGCCAGCAATCGTGCGCACGCGATAACGAAGAGCTCGAGCTCGGGGTGCGGTGCATCGCCGCCGGCATCTACGACGACACCGGCAAGCTCGTCGCGGGCTTGTCGCTCTCGGCACCGGCCGACCGTCTACAAGACGCGTGGATCAGCCAATTGAGCCAAACGGCCCTGGTGATCTCGGAATCGCTCGGCTACCACGCCGACGCGGTTGCGGCGGACGGGCAGCGCAAATCAGGCTCGCATTAAGCGGGCACGCGAGATAGCCGGTTCGCGATACGTCGCGCAGCAAAAACCCCGCGCTAGGCGGGGTTCTTTGTCGGTTCAGCGGTACCGCCTCTTGGTCGAGCGAGGCGCCTCGGCTTCTTTCAGGTGCCGCGCCCACCGGCGTCCGCGCTCGTGATGCGCTGGCCGCCGAAATCGTCGAGCCATTTGCGCAGGCGCGCCGCATCGGCAAAGCGCGAATACGTGCCCGTCGAATCGATCAGCACCATGATCATCGGCCGGCCGTGGATCGTTGCCTGAATGACGAGGCATTCGCCGGCTTCATTGATGAAGCCCGTCTTCTGCAAGCCGATATCCCAGGTCGGGTTGCGCACGAGTGCGTTCGTGCTGTTGTAGGCTAGTACGCCCTTGCCCGGATAGACGTCGTAGCTGCGATCCGTCGAGAACTTGCGGATCAGCGGATATTGGTACGCCGCGTTCACCATCTTGACGAGATCGCGCGCCGTCGAAACGTTCTCGCTCGACAACCCCGTCGGGCTTTCGAAATGCGTATCGGTCATCCCCAGCGCCTTGGCCTTCGCGTTCATAGCCGCGATGAACGCGGGACGGCCGCCCGGGTAGTAGCGCGACAACGCGGCGGCGGCGCGATTTTCGGATGCCATTAGTGCGATATGCAGCATGTCCTCGCGCGAAAGCACCGATCCCACATGCAGACGCGAACCCGTGTGCTTGATGAAATCGCGATCCTCGTCGGTCACCTCGATGGGGTCGGTGAGCGGCATCTTCGAATCGAGCACGACCATCGCGGTCATGAGCTTGGAGACCGATGCGATGGGCACGACGGACGTCGAGTTCTTGTCGAACAGGACTTCCGACGTGTTCTGATCGACGACGAAGGCGATGCTCGAACGCAGCGCGACGCCTTCGGGCGTCTCTTGGAGCCCAAAGGCCTGCGCAGTCGTGGGCGAACGCGGTTCGAAGGCGACCCGATGCACGACGCCGTGGCGGCTATGACCGTGCAGCGTGTAGTGCACGCGCTCGTGCTCGTGCTCACTGCGTGATTTCGTTCGCGCGTGGGCTGTCGCGGCCTTCGTATGGACAGCGTGCGCCTCTTTCCTGGCTTGCGTGTGCTTGACGTGATGGGCCGACGCAGCGTGGGTGGCAGCGAATGCGTCGACCGGGGTCGCAACCGTCGCCACGGCGAGCGCGCCAGCGAGCCCGGACACGATCGTGCCGAGCGCCACGCCTCTAATCACGTTAAGCGACGAAAACAGAGCGATTTTCATTGATGTTCTAAAGCAGGAGTGGCGGACGGTTGACGGCAAGTGTAGTAAAGCTACGAAAAATTAGCAATATTAAGCACTTATCGGCCGTCCTTGATCCAGTTTATAAAATGGGGAAGCGTCAGTCGTGCACGGTTCTTGCGCACCGCCGCCAAGCTCGGGGCCATAGCCGCATAACGGCGATGTTTGTCCAAACTTGAGCGGGATGGTTCACGCGAACGTGCCACTCCCGTCAGCCCGGTCACATCCCCGACGCCGAGCCGCACCGGTAAGCCGCGATAACGCGCGAGCGCCGGGTTCGGTTTACAGCGTTTTCCGCCAACCGCGTCGCTCCGTGACGAACATCGACGAACAGCACGGTCAAAATGACCGATCCCTGGCTGCCGCAGCGCGGAAAAAAGACCGAAAACGATATCTTTGTCATGTCCCCGAAACTCGCAAGACATTGTTTTGTCGATGCTTTCGAAGGATGGTGCGTCGCACCAAAAGACGCTTGACTTTTATATTGACCATCCTAAAATGGGAACCGTTGTTGCGACGCACAAAAGATTTCAGTCTGGAAGAAGCCCCTCGCACAGCTAGCCATTCCACCACTTTCGACCTGCGAAATAGGTCGACCTATAGGAGCCAAAATATGACTCTGCTGACACCTGAGCAATTCGCCGCAGCACAAAAAGCCAACCTCGAAGCGCTGTTCGGTCTGACCAGCAAGGCTTTCGAAGGAATCGAAAAGCTTGTCGAACTGAACCTGCAAGTCGTGAAGTCGACGCTCGCCGAAAGCCAGGAAAACGCGCAACGTGCGTTGTCGGTCAAGGATGCGCAAGAGTTCGTCGCGCTGCAGGCCAGCCTGACGCAGCCGGTCGCCGAAAAGGTGCTGTCGTACGGCCGCCACTTGTATGAAATCGCGTCGGCCACGCAAGCCGAATTCGCGCGCGTCGCCGAAGCGCAGTACGAAGAGCAGAACCGCAAGGTGCAAGCGCTCGTCGAAAACGTCGCGCGCAATGCGCCGGCCGGTTCCGAGACGGCTGTCGCCGTCATGAAGTCGGCCATCACGGCTGCGAATACGACGTACGAAACGGTCCACAAGGCCACGAAGCAAGCTGTCGAAATCGCGGAAAGCAACTTCAACGCCGCCGCCACGGCTGCTCAAAAGGCTGCGCAACAAGCCGCCTCGCAAGCGTCGCGCGCTGCCGCCACGGCAACGGCCAAGAAGACGACGGCAGTCTAATACCTGCCCCTCGCTTCGCGCCGATGTAACAAAGCGGCGGGGGCCAACACGGCGCGGGCCGCGGTTTTTTTTTTAATAAAAAAAAAGAAAATTTAGGAAACAAAAAGAAAAAATAAAAAAAAAAAAAAATCCACCCACCAAAAACAAACCCCCCCCG
>JBQCDS010000624.1:0-2340 GCA_051961035.1 Trinickia sp.
AACACGCTGATCACCGGCGTGTCGTCGACGGCGATTGCGACGGTGCTCGGCGTCATGGCCTCGCTCGGCTTGACGAACCCGCGCCTGAAAGGCAAAGCGTTCATCACGGGCGTGCTCGTCTCACCGATGATCGTGCCGCTGATCATTACGGCCGTCGGCGTGTACTTCGCCTTCAGCCCGCTCGGCCTGACGGGCAGCTTATTGGGCCTGATCCTCGCCCACGCGGCGCTCGGCGTTCCATTCGTCGTTGTCACTGTCACCGCCACGCTGGCGGGGTTCAACGAGTCGCTTTCGCGCGCCGGACGCAGTCTCGGAGCGTCGCCCCTTAGAGTGCTTTTTCAAGTGAAGCTGCCGATCATCGCGCCGGGCGTCGTATCGGGTGCGCTGTTCGCCTTTGCGACTTCGTTCGATGAAATCGTGGTCGCGCTGTTTCTGACGGGACCGGATCAACGCACGATCCCGCGCCAAATGTGGGCGGGCATCCGCGAGCAATTGAGCCCGACGATCCTCGCGGTGGCCACGATTCTCGTCGTCGTCTCGACGCTGCTACTGATCACGCTCGAGCTTCTCCGTCGCAGAACCGAACGCCTGCGAGGTACCGCTGCAGCGTTGTGAACGGGCGGCTCCCCGGTGGTGAGCCGTTTTACGAAGTGCACCTATCGATCATCTGAACATCATCATGTTGTCGGAAATCCAAACCATGCGGACCGTTGCGACGGATCTCTCCATTTTGCGTCAACGTATTCACGACGCGACGGCTATGCGCGAAGAGGAGGTCGTCCAAGCATTGATGCAAGAAGCGCGGATGGATGCGCCAACGCTCGCGAAGGCGCAGGAACTGGCCGCGCGTTTGGCGCAGGGCGTGCGCGATGCGCGCATCGATGCGGGCGGCGTCGATTTGTTGACGCAGGAATTTTCGCTCGACAGCCGCGAAGGCATCGCCTTGATGTGCCTGGCCGAAGCCATGCTGCGGATTCCCGATACGACGACTCGCAACCAGTTGATTCGCGACAAGATCGTCGATGCCGACTGGCGCGCCCACATCGGCAAATCGCCGTCGCTGTTCGTCAATGCCACAGCCTGGGGCCTGCTCGTTACCGGCAAGCTGCTGAAGCAGCCGGACGAAAAGGCCCTGGCGGAAGCGTTGACGCGCGTCGTCCGCAAGGGCGGCGAGGCGGTCGTGCGCGCCGGCGTCGCGTACGCGATGCGAATGCTCGGTAAGCAGTTCGTCACGGGACAGACCATCGAAGAGGCGATCGGCGTCGCACGAGGCCGTGAATCGAACGGGTATCGATACACCTACGACATGCTGGGCGAAGCCGCGTTGACCGATGAGGACGCACAGGCATACTTCGAGTCGTATCGGCATGCGATTGAAGCGATTGGCAAGGACGCACGGGCGCGCGGCCCAATCGAAGGTCCAGGGGTATCGGTCAAGATTTCGGGCTTGCATCCGCGTTATGAGTTGCCACAGCGCGAGCGCGTACTGAGCGAGTTGTATCCGCGGCTGTTGGAACTCGCGGAGTTGTCTAAGCACTACGGCATCGGTTTTCACCTGGATCAGGAAGAGTCCGCCCGCTTCGATCTGACGCTCGAGATGTTGGAGCGGCTTTGCCGCGAGCCGAGCTTGCGTGGCTGGAACGGCATCGGCATTTCTTTGCAGGCATACCAGAAGCGCGGCCGTGCCGTCGCCGCTTGGATCATCGCGCTCGCGCGTTCAACGGGGCGGCGCATCAATATTCGGTTGGTCAAGGGCGCTTACTGGGATACCGAAATCAAGTTGGCGCAGGATGCAGGGGCGGCGGGCTATCCCGTCTTCACGCGCAAGGTCCATTCCGATGTCAGCTATATCGCCTGCGCCAAGGTGCTCCTTGACGCGCCGGACGCCATCTTTCCGCAGTTCGCGTCGCATAACGCGTTCACCATTGCCGCAGTTCACACATTGGCCGAGGGCAAGGAATACGAGTTTCAATGTCTACATGGCATGGGCGAAACGGTATACGACCAGGTCGTTGGGCCGTCGAAGCTCGGGCGGGCGTGCCGGATCTACGCCCCGGTGGGGCCGCATGCGACTCTGCTTGCCTACCTCGTGCGACGTCTGCTCGAGAACGGCGCCAACTCGTCGTTCGTCAATCAGATCGTCGATCCGGCCGTCAGCATCGCGGATATCGTCGAAGATCCCGTCGCGCGCGCGGCACGCACGGGCGGCAAGCCGCATGCCGGTATTCCGGCTCCGAGTGCCGTCCTTCCGGGGCGCGTGAATGCGGCGGCACTGAGCTTTGCCCATTCGGTCGAGTTCGACACCGCCGTTGCGAAGATTCGAGCGCATCGAATCGCGGC
>JBQCDS010000625.1:0-3719 GCA_051961035.1 Trinickia sp.
GCAGTCGTTCGAAATCGAGGCCGCAATCGCCCCCGCCGCGATCGAAGCCGGCGCTGTCGCGGCGATCCGAGCGGCGTTTCACCGCGAGCACGCACGCCTCTATGGGCACAGCGACGCAGAAGCAGGCATACAGGTCGTCGCGCTGCGGCTCGTCATCGCGTCCGCCACCCCGAAGCCCGAACTCGAACGGATCGAAGCGAGCCATGCCGCGCCCGTGCCGCTGCGCGAGATCGACGTATGGATGGACGACGCCACACGCCGTATTCCGCTGTATCGCCGGGCCGATTTACGTGCGGGCCAAACATTCGACGGCCCCGCAGTGATTTCGCAAGACGACGCAACCACCTGCGTGCTGCCCGGTTTCACGGTGAACGTCGACGCGTACGGCAATTTGGTTCTGCTGAACCGCGCCATCCAATCTTGAAGGCCGACCATGAAATTCGACAAATCGGAATTGCAGATTTTCGCGAACTACTGCGTGGCGGCCGCCGAAAGCATGGCTTATACGCTCGTGCGCACGGCGCATTCGACGTTCGTCAAGGAGACCGAAGATTTCTCGTGCGCACTGACGAGCATCGACGGATTGACCTTCGCGTCGCCTCGCACGTTCGGCGCGACATGGTATGTGGGCCTCGATTACGGTCCCTTGATCCGCTCCTTTAGCGATTACAAGCCCGGCGACGTATGTATGACAAACGACCCGTACAGCGGCTACGTCGCCACGCACACGCCCGACGTCGTAATGTGGAAGCCGGTGTTTCACGCGGGTGAAATCATCTGCTTCGTGGCGGGCCACATTCACAACACCGATATGGGCGGTGCGGTGCCTGCTTCGCTTTCTCGCACGCTGACCGAGATTCATCAGGAAGGCATTCGCTTCCCGCCGACGAGGGTGGTGGAGGGCGGGGTAGTCAACGAAACGGTGTTGGCATGGATGATGGCAAACGTGCGAGCGCCCGCGCAAAACATCGGCGACCTGAAGGCGCAGATTGCCAGCCTGGCGACCGGTGAGCGCCGCGTGCTGGAGATTGTCGAGCGCTTCGGCGTGCAAGCGTTCAAGGCTGGCATCGGTCAGCTTCTGGACTATTCGGAGAGTCAGGCGAGGGCGGTGGCGCGAACGATTCCCGACGGCCGGTACTTCTTCGCGGAATATGTCGATGAAGATGCCGTGGGCGGCAAGCCGATGCGCATCGCGCTCACGCTGACGGTGGCCGATGGCCTGCTGCGCTTCGATTTCACGGGCAGCGATCCGCAGCTCGCATCGTCGATGAACGTGCCCACAGGCGGACATCCGCGGCACGCGCTGTTGCTGGTCGGTTTGAACTACGTGCTGTACTCGCTCAACCCCGACATTTTGCTCAACGCGGGCATGTTGCGCATTGCGACGTGCGAGATGCCGCTGGGCAGCGTACTGAACCCGGTGCCGCCCGCCGCGGTCGGCATGCGCACGCTCACGTGCGTGGTCGTGCAGGCGGCGGCGTTCGGCGTTTTTGCACAGGCATTGCCCGATCGCATGCCCGCATGTCCGGCTTCGAGCGTATGCCTACTCAACGTCAAGACGACCGATGCGGCGGGCCGCACGATCATGGCCTCGATCGGCCCCGTGGGCGGCGGTGCGGGCGGTGCGTCGGCCGGCGACGGATCCGATGCGTCGGGTGCGAACATGGCGTTTTTGCGCAATACGCCCGTTGAAATCAACGAAGCGGAAGTCCCCATTCGGATTCAAGAATACGGCCTCGTTCGCGATAGCGGCGGCGCCGGCCAGTACCGCGGCGGCCTTGCGATCGTGATGGAGTTCAAGGTGTTTGCGCCGAACACGCTCGTCACGGCCCGCAATCGCGACCGGACGATGTTCAGCTCATGGGGCATCAAGGGCGGCAGAGCGGGACGCACGTCGGTGTTCACGCACAATCCACGCAGCGCGCGTGAAGTGGTGCTTGGCAATACCGATCTTGTGTCGTGTGAGCCGGGCGACGTGATTCGTCTCGAGGGCAACGGAGGCGGCGGCTACGGTCCGCCAACGCTGCGCTCGGTGGAAGCGGTCGAGCGCGACGTGCGTCGTGGCTACGTATCCGCCGAGCAGGCGCGGGAACTGTATGGGGTCGTGTGGGCGAATGGCGCCGTGGACGCAAGAGCGACAGCGGCACGGCGCGAATTGATAGGCGCCGTGCGCGAACTCGACGACGGTTTCTTCGACTACGGCCCGAACCGCCGTGCGCATGAGGCGGTATGGACGAAGGCGCGCTATGCGGCGCTTTGCGAGCGTCTTGAATCGGTGGCGGTGGGCTGGCGCTTCTTTCTCAAGCACCAGATGTTCGACCGTCTTGCCGCACGCGTCGCACGCAACGAGGCGCCGCCCGGTGCGGAAATCATCGCGACGCTGTTTGACGAACTGGTTGCCGAATATCCGGCGTTGACCGCGCAGCGCAAGGCGCTTGAGCTGACGGCTTGAGCGGACAAATCTTGATGTGTAGGCGCCGCTGCTACCCTTGAGCGACTAATCGAATGAGTCTCTTGTACTCGTCCACGCGCGGCTTCGCGAGCGTCGCCGACTATCGTGAAGCCGCTCGCCGCAGGCTTGCGAAAATCGCCTTCGACTATCTGGATGGCGGCGCGGAAGACGGCCATACGCTCGCGCGCAATCGAGCGGCTTTCGCCGACGTGCACTTCGCGCCGCGCGTGATGACGGATGTGTCGCGTGTTTCTCCGGCTGCGCCGCTGTGCGGTTACATGAGCGCCGCCCCGGTGGTGGTCGGGCCTACGGGTCTGAATAGCCTTTTCTGGCCGAAAGCCGACGAGATACTTGCGCGCGCCGCCGCCACGCGCGGCGTACCGTTTGCGCTTTCGAGCGCTTCCACCTCGTTGCTCGAAGACGTGCGTGCGGCCGCGCCGGATGGCGAACTGTGGATGCAACTTTATGTGCAGAGAGACCGGCGCATTGCCGAGAGAATCATGCGGCGAGCGGCGCAAGCGGGTTACACCACGTTGCTCCTGACCGTCGATACGCCTGTCCACGGCAAGCGCGATCACGACATCCGCAACGGCTACCGGCTGCCGCTACCCGTTACACCGAAGCTGATGCTCGATCTCCTGCGCCATCCGCATTGGGCATTGCAGATCGCGCGCCATGGTACGCCGCAACTGGTCAATCTCGCGAAGAGCCTTGGCGAAGCGCCCGATCTCCGACGGCAGGCGCAAGCGCTCGCGCGCCAGATGGATCTTTCGCTGACATGGCGCGACATTGCGTGGCTGCGCGAGCGCTGGGAGGGCCGCGTGCTGATCAAGGGGATCATGACCGTCGACGACGCGCGCCTAGCTCAGCAGTACGGCGCCGATGGCGTCGTGCTGTCGAATCACGGGGGCCGGCAGCTCGAAGGCTCGCTTGCACCGATAGAGGTGTTGCCGGCAGTGGTGGATGCGCTTGGCGCCTCGTTCGATGTGTTCATCGACAGCGGCGTACGGCGCGGCGCCGATGTGGTGAAAGCCGTCGCGCTTGGTGCCCGCGGCGTGCTGCTCGGGCGCGCGCCGTTGTACGGTCTTGCCGCGCGCGGCGATGCCGGTGTCGCGCATGTGCTGACGCTCCTCTACGAAGAGATCGTGACGACCATGACACTGCTCGGTTGCCCGGGCATCGAGACGCTGCATGAGCGGATCGTCGGGGTGCTGCCGCACTCGCCGCACGCTGTGCGTTCCTTTCCTGTCGCTCCGGGGCTCGTCCA
>JBQCDS010000626.1:0-9066 GCA_051961035.1 Trinickia sp.
CGCTCGCTGGCCGTGAGTTCGAAGCGGTCCACCGCTTTGTAATAGCGCGGCAGTTGAAAGCTCGCTAGGCGCTCGCGCGCCCACGCGTGCAACGTTTCCCAGTCCACCGGCGTGTCTTTGAACTGAACGTTGAGCAAGATGTCCTGCTCGCCGATGGACGACGCGACGCCAATCGCGGCGCTCGCGAGGATCGCGGGATGGCCCGCGAAAACGCGCTCGATTTCCCACGCCGATACGTTCTCGCCGCGCACACGCATGCTGTCCGTGCGCCGGCCGATAAAGAACAAATCGCCATCCGCGTCACGCCGTGCGAGGTCGCCCGTATACAGCTTTGCGCTGCGCAACGCGGCGCTCGTCGCATCGGGATTGTTTAGATACGCCGGCAGCAGCGCGCCTTCCACCTTGCTGGACAGCACGATTTCTCCCGGCTCGCCTTCCTTGGCCGGATGCCCGTTTTCATCGACGAGCTCCAGGTCGATCCAAGGCAGCGCGCGGCCGATCGAGCCGGCTTTTCCGGTGAGGTTCACCGTCGCAAAGCTCGAGCATTCCGTCATGCCGTAACACTCGCGCAGGCGCACCTTGAGCCGGGTCTGAATCGCGTCCCAGGCGGACGCGCTCACGCCCGCGCCCCATGCCACGCGAATCGTATGCGTCTCGGGCTGCTCGGCCTGCGGCAGTTGCATGAGAATATCGAGCACGCCGCCGAGATAATGCAGCTGAGTCGCCCCCGAGCGTGCGATCTGCGGCCAGAATTGCGAGGCGGAAAAACGCGGTACCGCATGCAACGTCACCGTTTCCAGAAACGGCAACAGCAGCATTTGCGCGCCGCCGATGTGGCATAGCGGCTCCCACATGAAAAGTCGATCGCCCGCGCGTACGTCGGCCACACGCATCGCGGCCTCGCTCGCGATGCGCATCATGCGATGCGTGAAGACGACGCCCTTCGGTGCGCCGGTCGTCCCCGACGTATAGATGATGCACAGGGTATCGTGCACCTGAATATCGGGCGTTTTGAACGCGGTGTTCGGATCGCTTTCGTCGAACTGGGGCAAGCGAACCGGCTTCGATATGCCGCACTTGGCCTGCGCGGCAATCGGCTCGAATTCGTCCTCGGTGATGAGGAGCTTCGGCTGAGCGTGCTGCAACACGTATTCGAGGCCCGCCGCGCGCAACTTCGTATTGACCGGCACCCAGACAAGGCCGCTCACGATGAGCGCGTAAATCAGATGCACGTGCTCGGGGCTGTTTTGAAGCATCACCGCGACGCGATCGCCGGGCGCGAGGCCCTGCTGCGCGAACCAACGCTGCAACTGCGCGATATGCCGCGCGACGTCCTGGCACGTGATCGCCCAATCGTCGAACTGCGCAACCGTTCGCGTGGGCGTGTGGCGCAACCCCGCCGCGATGAGCGGCACGCAGTCGAGCTTGTCGTCCGTATGGCGGTGGGGGAAATAGTCTGTGTAACGATGCATGGTCGGACCGATCGATAAGCTTGGGGTTTAGCGCGCGCGGCGCTTGAGCCAGGATGAAAGTGCCACCACGAGGGCGATCAGGATGACGAGCGTGGTCGAGACGGCCGCAAGCGTCGGCGTGACCGCAAGCTGGATGTCGTCCCACATTTGCTTCGGCAACGTCGAATTGATGCCGCCGCTCACGAAGATGGCAATGGTCAGGTCGTCGAACGAAACGAGAAACGCGAACAAGAACGCGGCCGTCACGCTCGCCATGAGCAGCGGCAGCACGACCGACGTGATGCGTCGCACAGGCGATGCGCCCATCACGCGCGCGGCGTCGTCCAGCCGCCAGTCGAAACGCTGGAAGCCTGCGGCAAGCGTGACGACCACATAGGGGATCGCAAGAACGGTATGACCGATCACGAGGCCCAGGTTCGTTCCCGTCAACCCGAATCGGCTGAAGAGATAAAGCAAACCCACCGCCACGACAATGCGCGGCACGATGAGCGGTGCGACCAGCAGCGCGAACACGGGTTTGCTGGCGCGGCGCGACATACGCGTCATCGTGAGCGTCGCACCGAAGCCGAGTGCAAGCGAAAGCAGCGCGGTGCCCAGGCCGACTTCGAACGAGCGCACGATCGCGCTGCGCCACACCGGCGATTCGAGGAACCTGCCGAACCATCTCAAGCTGAAAAGGTGAGGCGGAAAGGCGATGAAGTCGGCCTTCGTGAACGCATACGGAATGACCGACAGCACCGGGGCCACCAGCATCGCCATGATGACGATCGTGTACAGGCCCAGCGGGCTCGCCGCACGGGCGGTGGCTGCATCTTGCGCATTGCGCCGCATCATCAAGGGCGCGAAGACGCGTCCTGCCGCCATCAGCACGGTGAGCTTGAGACCTTGCGCGCGCGAGCCACGGGAACGTTCGGTCGTTTCGCCGGTGAGCGACGTGAGGCCCACCATGCGGTCATAGACGAGGAAGATCACGATCGAGCAGCCGAGCAGCACCGTCGACAGCGCGCCGGCGAAATGCATGTCGAACAGTTCGAGCACCGACGAGATCACGAGTTGCGCGATCATCGTTTCCTTCGGCGAGCCGAGTAACGAGGGCACGATAAAGAAGCCCAGGCTCGAGATAAAGACGAGCAGCCCGGCGGCCGCCACACCCGGCGACGACAACGGCAGGTAGACGGTAAAGAAACTGGTGCTGCGCGCCGCGCCAAGCGTTTCGGCCGCTTGCGCGAGGCGATCGTCGATACCGCGCATCACGGGAAGCATCGTCATCACGGCGAGCGGCAGCATCGAATGCACCATGCCGATCAGCACGCCCGTGAGCGACGGAATCATGCCGTTCGTCTCGTGAACGATACCGAGCGAAAGCGCGATGGTGGAGAGCACGCCCGTCTTGGAAAGCAGCAGCATCCACGCGTAGGTCTTGACGAGATAGCTCGTCCAAAACGGCAGCATGATCCACAAGAGCCAGCGTTCGCGAACGCGTGCCGAGAGCCGGCTCAGCATGTAAGCGACCGGATAGCCGAGCGCGATAGAGAGCGCCGCCGTCAAGAACGAGATGGCAAAGGTGATCCATAGCACCTTCGCATAGACGGGCGTGTGCGCGATGCGCACGAACTGCCCGACGCCGATGTGTCCATCCGCGTTGACCAGCCCGCCTTGCAGGATGTCGCCGACGGGAACGATGAAGAAGACGAGCAGAAACAGCAGCGCCGGAACGATCGGCAGCAAGCGGACGGTTCGGCCCAGCCAGAGGAAACGGCCGCGCCGGCAAGTTGCGTGCTCGCGGCGCGCGGATAAAGCGATCGACATGGCGGTTCCTTCAGGCATGTAGCAGCGTCGTGCGATGCGGATCCCAAACGACGCCCACTTTGTCGCCGATGCGCGGAGACAGGCTGCGCTCGCAACGCACGGTGAGTTGGGTGCCGTCCGTCATCGAAAGCTGCACGCGCGTATCGCTGCCGAAAAAGACGACATCCGAAATCGTGCCGTCGACGAAACCGCTCGTGGGTTCGACAAGGCGCGGTGCTTCCGGGCGCACGAGCAACGTATGGCGCGCGGCGGGCGCGATGGCCGAACTGGCGGGCAACGGAATGCGGCCGCCGGCGGCGAGCAGAATCGGCTCGCCGCTCTTGCCTCGCGCGGCATCGAGCGAACCTTCGAGCAGATTCGAGTGGCCGATGAATCCCGCCGCGAAACGCGTGGCGGGACGATCGTAAAGATCGGCCGGGGTACCGACTTGCTCGATGCGCGCCTGGTTCATGAGGCAGATGCGATCCGAGAGCGTGAGCGCTTCGTCTTGATCGTGCGTCACATAGACGAAGGTCGCACCGAGTTCCTTATGCAGCCGTCGAATTTCGGACTGCATGTGCTCGCGCAATTTCTTGTCGAGTGCGCCGAGCGGCTCGTCGAGCAGAATCACGGAGGGCCGGTAGGCGAAGCAGCGTGCGAGCGCGATGCGCTGCTGCTGTCCGCCCGATAGCTCTTTCGGGAAGCGCTTGGCGAATTCGGACATGCGCACCATCGCGAGTGCGTCGTCGACGGCAGCGCGCACTTCGTCGCGCGTCCTGCGCCGCATGCGCAAACCGTAAGCGACGTTGTCCCACACGCTCATGTGTGGAAACAGCGCATAGCTTTGAAACACCATGCCGATGCCTCGCTTGCCCGGCTCCACCTGCGTGACGTCGCGTCCGTCGATCTCGATGCGCCCTTCGCTTGGCGCAACGAGGCCCGAGATCATCTGCAGGAGCGTCGTCTTGCCCGAACCCGAGGGACCGAGCAGCGTCAGGAATTCGCCGGCCTGTACGGCGAGATCCGTCGGTTCAAGCGCAACGGTATCGCCATAGCGCTTGGCAATGCCGATCGCCTCGAGTTTCGAACTCATGGCTCACACCTCACGAAATAATCCACGAATTGAACCGCTCGGTGACCTTCTGGCGGTTCGCTTCCCACCATTGGGGGCTCGGCAGTCGCATATCGCGGATGTTCGCCGGTGCCGTGGGCAGCAGCGCCGCGCGCTCCTTCGGAATCGTTTCGAATGCTTGCTTGTTGGTCGGACCGTAGGCGAGCGTGCGCGTGAGCACGGCCTGATCCTTGGCATTGGCGCAAAACCGTACGAACTGCTTCGCGGCTTCAGCTCGGGGCGTGCCTTTCGGAATGGCCCAGCCTTCGATCGAATACAGCCCTTGATTCCAGACGATCGTCACGGGCGCGCCGGCATCCTTGGCGGCTTGCGCGCGGCCGTTCCAGGTCGAGATCATGTCGACGTCGCCGCTCTGGATCGCCTGCATCGCTTGCGCGCCGGAGCTCCACCACAGCGCGATGTGCGGCTTGATTTTGTCGAGGCTCTTGAAGGCGCGATCCACATCGAGCGGGTAGAGCTTGTCGATCGGCACGCCGTCGGCCAAGAGCGCCTCCTCCAGCGTGTCGATGGGGCTGCGTCGCAGGGCGCGACGCCCCGGAAAGCGCTTGACGTCCCAGAAATCCGCCCACGATTTGGGGCCGTTTTTAGCGAACATGTAGCTACGATACGCGAGTACGGTCGAATACACGTCCACGCCGAGCCAGTTGGGCGCAACCGCTTCCGGCATCAGGTTCGGATAGTCGCTCGCTTTCAGACCGATGGGCTCGAGCAGGCCGTTCGCTTGAAGGTACGGGATATCGGCGGACAGCGTGAGAATGGTGGCGTCCCACATGTAGTTCTTGGTCTTCACCATCGCGGCGAACTGCGCGACCGGCTGAGATTCGCGCGCAACGTTGACGACCTTGATACCGGTGGCTTTCTCGAACGGATCGTAGAACGCTTCGCGATACGCCGAGGTATAAGGGCCGCCCGGATCGGACACCACGATCTGCTTCGTCTGAGCGCGCGCCGCGAGCGGCATCATGCCCGCCACGGCAATCGCGCCTGCGCCATGGAGAATGCGGCGGCGAGTAAGGTCGATGTCTTGCGTCATTTTCAGGTCTCCCCGGTGGGGTTGAGAAAGGTACGGCTCGGCTTCAGGCTCGGCTCGGCTCGGCTCGGGGCAAGTCCCCCCCGAGCGCGTTCATTTGGCACGCTTGCGGAAGAACGCTTCCATCATGCGAGCGGGCTCGCCCGAGTCGTACGCTTCACGCTGAATGCGCATGCCTGCTTCGATGCAGTCGGTGAAACCCGCCTCGGTCATTTCGCGGAAGCGCTGCTTGTCCAGACGCATCGCGACGGGCGGCTTCTCGGCGAGTTCGGTCGCGATTTCCAGCGCTTTCTGGAACACGCGCTCTTCGGGCACGAGATGGTGGATGAGGCCGATGCGGTGGCACTCTTCAGCGTCCATGAGGCGGCCTGTGAGCGTCAGTTCGATGGTGCGCGACATGCCGAGCATCGCGTTCATGATCCACGGGCCCGTCGTGCTCGCGATCCCCGCGTTGATTTCCGGCTGGCCCATCCGCACGCCCGGGTGCCCCACGCGGATATCGCCGAGCAACGCCACTTGGAATGCGGATCCCGCGGCGGTACCGTTCAAGGCCATGACAAGCGGCTTGTGCAGGCCGCGCAGCGCCGCGTAGTAGCGCTGCCATTCCTTGACCCAAGCCACCGCGCGCTCGCCGTCGAAATCATGCGCTTCCGACAGATCTTGACCCGCGGAAAACGCGCGGTTGCCCGCGCCCGTCATGATGATCGCCGCCACTTCGCCGTCGCCATTGAAGCGCTCCAGCGCCTCGATGATCTTTTCACGCATGGGGGTGGTCCACGCGTTCATACGCTCAGGGCGATTCAGCGTGATGACGGCGATGCGGCCGTGGTTTGAAAAGAGAACGTCTTCGCTCATTTGTTATCTCATAGTAATAGTAAGTGGTGGAATGCAATATAAGGCGACGGAAATGGCGGTGCAAGCGGGTTTACGCGAGTACCGACGCTCGGGCCTGCCGCGCAGTGGGCGAACGCGGGTTTTCCCCGGCATCTCCGCGTCTATAAGGAATGCGCTAGACTCGCGCTGCAATCTTGTGACACGGGCCTGACCGGGCGCCGGAGTCGCAATCGGCCGATTCCGCTCAAAAATAAAAAGCTCAGCCTGACTCCTGAGGTCATCCATGGAAACGTTCGCTACCGAGGCCCCGCAGCGGTCCAACGAGCCGCTGGCCCTGATCGCCGCCGCACTGAGCGCGCTTCGCCGGGGAGACATGTCGCACCGTCTCCCGGACGACTGGACCGGCGAAGCGGCAAGCGTGGCGTCCGAATTCAATGTGTTGTCGACGCAGTGCGCACGCCTTGCCCGCGACGCCGGCAAGATGTCGAGCCGCTTGACGGGGCCGGCCTTTGCCTCGAGGGAGCCGGCGATCGACAGCGACAGCCTGGCGGGCGGCTGGCTGCATGCCGCCGACGACGTCAACCGCCTGTTCGAATGCGTACAAGACGCGAATGCTTGCCTGAGCGCGGTACTCTCTTCGCTCGTCGCACTCGAGAAAGGCGAGGCGGCGACGTTGCCGTCGAACTGGCAGGGCGTGCCCGGCAAGGTGGCGCATACGTTCAATGAGGTGGTCGAGCAGAACGTCAGAATGTCGGAAGAGCTTGGGCGCCTGAGCCGAGTCGTCGGCAAGGAGGGGCGGCTGATCGAGCGAGCGGCGCTCCCTTATGCGCGCGGTTTTTGGGGTGATTCGATCGACTCGGTGAACTCGCTGATCGCGGATCTCGTGCATCCGACGAGCGAAGTGGCGCGGGTGATCGGTGCGGTTGCGCTGGGCGATCTGTCCAAGAGCATGGCGCTCGAGGCGGACGGCCGGCCGCTGCAAGGCGAATTTCTCCGAACGGCGAAGACGATCAACACGATGGTCGAGCAGCTTGGCACATTCGCCGTCGAAGTGACCCGCGTCGCGCGTGAAGTGGGGACCGAGGGCAAGCTCGGCGGCCAAGCCGACGTGCAGGGCGTGGCCGGTACGTGGAAGGATCTGACCGATTCGGTCAACTCGATGGCGGGCAACCTGACGAGCCAGGTGCGCAACATCGCCGAGGTGACGAAGGCCGTTGCCGCCGGCGATCTGTCGAAGAAGATCACGGTCGACGTGAAAGGCGAAATCCTCGAACTGAAGAACACCATCAACACGATGGTCGATCAGTTGCGCTCGTTCGCATCGGAAGTGACCCGCGTGGCCCGCGAGGTGGGGACGGAAGGCAAGCTCGGCGGCCAAGCCGACGTGCAAGGCGTGGCGGGCACGTGGAAGGATCTGACCGACAACGTCAACTTCATGGCCGGCAACCTGACGAGCCAGGTGCGCAACATCGCGGAAGTGACCGTGGCGGTGGCGGCCGGCGATCTGTCGAAGAAGATCACGGTCGACGTGAAGGGCGAAATCCTCGAACTGAAGAACACCATCAAAACGATGGTCGACCAGTTGCGCTCGTTCGCCTCCGAAGTCACGCGCGTGGCCCGCGAAGTAGGCACCGAGGGCAAGCTCGGCGGGCAGGCCGACGTACAGGGCGTAGCGGGTACCTGGAAGGACTTGACCGATTCGGTCAATTCGATGGGCAGCAACTTGACCGCACAGGTGCGCAACATCGCGGAGGTCACGACGGCCGTGGCGGCCGGCGATCTCTCGAAGAAGATCACCGTCGACGTCAAGGGCGAGATCCTCGAGCTGAAGAACACGATCAATACGATGGTGGATCAGTTGCGCTCGTTCGCGTCGGAGGTGACGCGCGTGGCCCGGGAAGTCGGCACCGAGGGGAAGCTAGGCGGGCAGGCCGATGTGCAAGGCGTGGCCGGCACCTGGAAGGACTTGACGGATTCGGTCAACTCGATGGGTAGCAACCTGACCGCGCAGGTGCGCAACATTGCCGAAGTGACGACCGCCGTGGCGGCCGGCGATCTGTCGAAAAAGATCACAGTGGATGTGAAGGGCGAAATCCTCGAACTGAAAAACACCATCAACACGATGGTGGATCAGTTGGGTTCCTTCGCATCGGAGGTGACGCGCGTGGCGGGCGAGGTGGGCACGGAGGGCAAGCTCGGCGGACAAGCCGATGTGCAAGGCGTGGCCGGTACATGGAAAGATTTGACCGACAACGTGAATTTCATGGCGGGCAATCTCACGAGCCAAGTGCGCAACATCGCGGACGTGACGAAGGCCGTGGCGGCTGGCGATCTTTCGAAGAAGATCACCGTCGACGTGAAAGGCGAGATCCTCGAGCTCAAGAACACGATCAACACGATGGTCGATCAACTGCGCTCGTTCGCGTCGGAGGTCACGCGCGTGGCCCGCGAAGTCGGCACCGAGGGCAAGCTTGGAGGCCAGGCGTATGTGCAGGGCGTGGCGGGCACGTGGAAGGATTTGACCGACAACGTGAACTTCATGGCGGGTAACCTGACGAGCCAAGTGCGGGGCATCGCGAAGGTTGTGACGGCGGTGGCGAACGGCGACCTCGCACGCAAGCTGACGGTTGAGGCGAAGGGCGAAATCGCGGCGCTCGCGGATACGATCAACGGCATGACCGACACGCTCGCGACCTTTGCCGACCAGATGACCACGGTGGCGCTCGAGGTCGTCGTCGAAGGCAAGCTCGGCGGCCAGGCGAAAGTGCCGGGCGCGGCGGGGACCTGGAAAGGCCTGACCGAGAACGTCA
>JBQCDS010000627.1:0-3907 GCA_051961035.1 Trinickia sp.
AAGCCGATGCTCAAGCTCAAGCCGAAGCCGAAGCAGCCCGCGCCCAAGCGGAAGTCGATGCTCAATCCCAAGCAGAAGGAGAAGCAGCCCGCGCCCAAGCGGAAGCCGAGGCTCAAGCTCAAGCCGAAGCCGAAGCAGCCCGCGCCCAAGCGGAAGCCGAGGCTCAAGCCCAAGCAGAAGCCGAAGCAGCCCGCGCCCAAGCGGAAGCCGAGGCTCAAGCTCAAGCGGAAGCCGAAGCAGCCCGCGCTCAAGCGGAAACCGCGGCGCAAGCCGGGGCTCCCCCCCAAGCAGACGCCGAAGCCGCTAAGGCACTAACCGAAGCATCGTCGAAGGCGGAGCCGTTCGTATCCGAACGCGCATCGCAGCCCGAGTCGTTCTCGAACCCGGAAGTCGCCACGGCTCCTGAGCCGCAGCACAGCGAACCGCTGGAGCGCGAACCGCGCGAATCGCGCGAATCGCACTTCATCGAAGAGCCCGCCGCGGCCGCCCCCGAAGCGCCCCTCTCCGAAACGAAACCGCAGGGGTCCGGCGAGCCTCTCGCAGACAACCAGCCCGAGTCGCCGGCGACACCGCAATGGCTCGGCTCGCGCGCGCCGCTCCGGCACGACGGCGAGCCGCGGTTCGGCGCCACGCCGCCCGGTCACGCTGATTTCGGCTCGGACGCCTTCGCTCCGCGCTCAACCGCCCACGAAGCAAACGAAGCAAACGAAGCAAACGAAGCAAACGAAGCAAACGAAGACACAAACGAGCCGCATCTGGAACCCCACTTGCGCGCAAGCCTTCATGCGCAGGCCGAAGCGTCGGCCGAACCGGCCATGAACGCTGATCAGCCGAATCTGCATGCGGCGAGCGTACCGCCGCTCTTCGCCGAACCCGCCGAATCGGGCGCGCACGAACGCCACTTCGCGATGACGCGCGAAGCGCGGGCGGGAGCGCCGAACCGTATGCTGTGGTACATCCTCGGCAGTATCGTCGCGCTCGCGCTCATCGTCGTCTTGATTGCTCAACTGGCGTGGTGGCGTCGCGAAGCGATCATGGTCTACTGGCCCGACTCGCAGCCGCTGTTCGCGCGCGCGTGCAGCGAGTTCGGTTGCAAGCTCACACCGCCGCGCGACATCGACGGCCTGCAAGTGGAGGCGTCCGATTTGCGTCAGGTCGACGGGCCGCATCGGCTGGAGTTGCGCGTGCCGCTACGCAACCGCTACGGCATCGCACTGGCTTATCCGGCCATCGAGCTCACGCTGTTCGACGACAAAAACAACGTCGCGATCCGCCGCATCCTGCAACCGCAAGATTACACGCCGCCCGGCACGGCGATCGCCGCCGGCCTTCCCGCGCATACGACACAGACGATGATCGTCCGGCTCGACAGCGGCAACGCGATCGCGACCAACTTCCGCGTTCAAATCTTTTACCCGTAGCGCAAGCCGGGCACGGCCGCATGGCGCGCGTGCCCACTATTTCGCACCTGCGATAACCTGAAACGAATATCCGGAGCTAACATGAGTCAAGTCACGCTAGGCGGCAACCCGATCGAAGTGGGCGGTGCCCTTCCTTCCGTCGGCCAACAGGCACCCGAATTCTCGCTCGTCGGCAAGGACCTGAAGCCGGTGACGCTCGCCGATTTCGCCGGCAAGCGCAAAGTGCTGAACATCGTTCCGAGCCTGGACACGCCGACGTGCGCTACGTCGACGCGTAAGTTCAACGAAGCGGCGGCCAAGCTCCAGAACACGGCCGTGATCGTCGTTTCGGGCGATCTGCCGTTCGCCGCGACGCGCTTTTGCACGACCGAAGGCATCGAAAACGTCGTGACCGCATCGACGTTCCGCGGCCACGAGTTCGCCCAAGCGTACGGCGTGGATGTCCTGTCGGGCCCGCTGGCCGGCCTCACGGCGCGAGCGGTTGTCGTCGTCGACGAGAACAACAAGGTCGTGCACTCGGAACTCGTCGGTGAAATCAAGAACGAGCCGAACTACGACGCGGCGCTCAGCGCACTCAAGTAAGTCAAGTCGCGCCAAGCGCCGACGAAGCACGCCGCGCTAGGGCTCGAGCGCGGCGTTTTCATATGGCGCTCTTCATGACACATATATAGGAATTTTAGCCTTGGCTACGCTCATCTGCGGCTCGCTCGCGTACGACAACATCATGACCTTCCAGGGGCGCTTTCGCGAGCACATCCTGCCCGAGCAAGTGCACATTTTGAACGTGAGCTTCCTCGTCCCGACGATGCGCCGCGAGTTCGGCGGATGTGCCGGCAACATTGCCTATGCGCTCAATCTGCTCGGCGGCGACGCGCGCATCATGGGTACGCTCGGCGAAATCGACGGTCAGCTCTATCTCGATCGGTTCAAGAGCCTTGGGCTCTCGACCGATCACGTGCGCATGGTGCCCGACGCCTATACCGCGCAAGCGATGATCACAACCGATCTCGATAACAACCAAATCGCTGCGTTCCATCCGGGTGCGATGATGCAATCGCATTTGAACCATGCCGATAAAGCGAAGGACATCACGCTCGCCATCGTCGCGCCCGACGGCTACGACGGCATGGTGCAGCACACGGAAAAGCTAGCCGCCGCTGGCGTGCCGTTCATCTTCGATCCGGGCCAGGGCTTGCCGCTTTTCTCCGGCGACGCGCTCAAACGCGCGATTGAACTCGCCACTTATGTGGCAGTCAACGACTACGAGGCGAATCTCGTCAGCAACAAGACGGGCTGGTCGCTCGATGAGATCGCGCAGCGCGTGCAAGCCCTGATCGTGACACGCGGTGAACACGGCGCACGGATCCATCATGGCGGGCAGGTCGAGGACATTCCTGCCGTGACCGCCTCGAAGGTCGTCGATCCCACCGGCTGCGGCGACGCGTTCCGCGGCGGGCTGCTTCACGGCATCCAGCGCGGCCTGGACTGGGCCACCACGGGCCGGTTGGCGAGCCTCATGGGCTCGCTGAAAATCGAGCACGCCGGCCCGCAAACCTACGCGCCTTCCTTCGATGAGATCGACGAACGGTTCAAGCAGGCTTTCGGCCATAGCCTGCGGTAATTCTTTGTGGAGTAACACATAATGAAAACATCGGCTCGAGTGATCGTCGTCGCGCTTCTGGTTGGTTCAGTGACGATGACGGGGTGCGCCTACAACAGCAGCTCGCCGGATGTATATACGGCAGGCCAGGCGCAGCGCGAAGAATCGGTTCGCTTCGGTACCGTTGAAAGCGTCCGCGCGGTGACGATCTCGTCGAACGACGGGCAGCCGAGCGGGCTCGGCGCGATCGGCGGCGGTGCGCTCGGCGCTGTCGCGGGCAGCGCGCTCGGCGGCGGCAGAGGCTCGATCGTCACCGGCATCCTTGGCGGCATCGCCGGCGCGGTCGCGGGCAACGCGGTGGAAAACGGTGTAGCCAAACGCGCGGGCGTCGAAATCACGGTACGGCTCGATAACGGCGATCTGCGCGCCATCACGCAATCGGCCACGGGCGAGCTGTTTCAAGCCGGTGACCGAGTTCGGCTGCTCTCGAGCGCCGGCGTCACGCGCGTCACGCACTGAACAGCTTTACGCGCTTTACGCGCTTTACGCGCTTTACGCGCTCTACCCGCTCCACCGATCCACCCCGCGGCTCGCACGGCGCGCGATGGAAACCGTAGAAGCATTAAAAAAACCCGTCACCGGCGAAACCGGTGACGGGTTTTGTCTTAGGTGCAGGCGCTAAGAGCACGGCGCCATGCGCCGCGCTCGTCACCTCACCTTATTGCGGACGGCTGCCGGTCGGGAACGGCCATGCAGCAGCCGGGTTCAACGCGGTTTTCACCGTCGATGCAGGCGCCGTCGATGCGGCCGCAGGCGCGCCAGCAGGAGCAGCGGGAGCCGACGCGGTCTTCTTGGTGGCAGCCTTCTTCGCAGGCGCAGCCTTCTT
>JBQCDS010000628.1:0-2029 GCA_051961035.1 Trinickia sp.
CGCCGAAGTGCTTGTTGACTCCGGCTAGTTGCAGCAATTCAGAAGACATGGATCCCCCTGCGTTGCAGCAGCGACAAGAGGCCACCCGGCAGAAACAGCACGAGCAGCACGATGAGGCCGCCATAGATGAATTCGAAGTACTGCGGTGTCGAGATGCCGATCGCCGAGTACAGAACGTAGAGAAGCGACGCCCCGACGATCGGTCCGATCACCGTTCCGACACCGCCGAAGAGCGCGAACACGATCGCGAACACCGAGAATTGCAGCGTGAACACGGCCTCCGGATAGAACACCGAAATGCCCCAGGCGTAAACGCCGCCCGCGAGGCCCGCGATCAGCGCCGAAACCAGCCACGCGACGAGACGCGCACGCACGACGTTCACGCCCGCCATCGCCGCGCTCACCGGATCTTGCTTGACCGCCCGCAGCGCCATGCCGAAGCCGGACGTACGGAAGTACGCCGCAAGCGCGCACGCGGCGAGCAGTACGCCGAGCATGCAGTAATAGCTCGCGCTCGGATCGTAGACCTGCTCGATCTTGAGCCCGTATGGGCCGCCCGTGATATCGGCCAGGCTCGGGTTCGACACGACGAAGTAGATGATTTGCGACGCGGCGAGGTTCGCGATCGAGAAGTAGGCTCCCGAGAGCCGCAACAGCGGCCCGAGGACGAGCCCCATCAGCGCGGCCCCGAGGCCGCCGCCCGCGACGCACGCCAAAACGGGCAGATGGGTATGCATCACGAGCAGCGACGTTGCATAGGCGCCGCTGCCGAAGAAGCCCACATAGCCAAACGGCAGATAGCCGGTAAAACCGTACAAAAGATTGAGCCCCTGTGCGAGCACGATGAATGTCATGATCGTGAACAAGAGCGACTGGTTCGCGTAAAAGTGGGGCGCGACGAGGAAGATCGCGGCGACCACCGCGAGCGTGACGGCTGCGGCGCGCAAGCGTCGCGACGCACCCGGCCCGGTTTTTGTCAGAGTGGGATTAAGCAAGACGCACCGCCTTTCCGAGCAGGCCCGAGGGACGAATAAGCACGATGATCAAAAGCAGCACGTACGGCACTACGTTCGACCACGACGAGTAGTAGGTTTGCATCAGCATCGTGCCGAGGCCGAACACAAGTCCGCCGGCGATCGTGCCGAGCGGATTGCCCAGCGAGCCGATAATCACAATCGCGAATGCCGTGGTGGTGAGGTTATCGCCGAGATCGGGCGACACCGAGCCGAGCAAATACGGCACGAACACCCCTGCGATGCCCGCGAGCGCGAGGCCCACGACGAATGCGATCGTCGATACGCGGCGTACGTCGATGCCCGTCGCCACGGCTTCGTCGCGCTCGGCCATCACGGCGCGCGTTGCATAACCCAGGCGCGAGCGGGAGAAGTACAGCCACAGCAAGGCCAGTATGGCGACGCTGACACCGGCCGCCCACCACCAGCTATCGGGGAACTGCTGGCCGAAGGCCCCGATATTGCCGCTGCCGAGCGCGTCCTCGGGCAGCGAGTGCTGATCGGCGCCGAACATCAGCACCGTCAACGCCTCGAGCATCTGGCCGATGCCGAAGAACAGAATGAACGACAGCATTTCGGGGTCGTCGCTGCGCTGAAGCCGCGGCACGACAGCGCGATACAGCGGCCAGCCGACAATGATCGCGCCTGCTACCGAGAGCGGAATCGCCCACAATGGATTCAGGCCGAAATGTGCCGAGAGCAGCCATGCGGCATATCCGCCAAGCACGATGAACTGCCCGTGCGCGAGATTGATGATGCGCATCACGCCGAATACGAGGTTGAGCCCCAGACCGACCAGCGTGAAGAAAGTACCATACAGGATGCCGCCAACGACGGCATATGCGAGAAGTTCCACGTTTTCCCCTTCGCAAGCAAGGATGTCGCGGCCGGCACCCACGCGCGGTGGCGGCCGGTTCCCCATCAAATTATTCGGCAGGCGATAAATTAGTAGGCGCCGGGTACACCCGCTTGGGGGTAGCATTATATTTATGATACACCACTTCGAAATTAATCCC
>JBQCDS010000629.1:0-4027 GCA_051961035.1 Trinickia sp.
GTCCTGATGTCGCTGAAGCTTTGCGTGACGGCACTGCCGAAAAGCTTTATCTCGCTCACGTGCTCGAGAAACTCACCGTACAGTTCCTTATCGACATTTCTCACTACTGTGAGTGCGTCGCTAATATGTGTTTTGCCGATTTCGACATCCTGCTCCGGAATAGACGTGGGAGTGTCGCTCTCCCGTTGCTCAAGACTGGACAGCCTGGCGCCCTCCAATCGTGCGAAAGACTCCCACTCCGTGGATCCGAGCGAGGTCACTGTTATCAATTGGCGTTCTTTCTCCAGTTCGTCTAGTTCATCGACGATTTGCCCGACGGTCTCACGGGTTCGCAAAGGAGACTGTGCACGCATCGCGGATTGCAGCTTGTGATGAAGAAAATGCAATTGTGGCGTGAATCGCGTTTTGCAGTTAATGAGGGCTGCTAGTGCAAATTGGGGGGGCATTTCTTTGTTGCATTCCTCCATCAATTTGCGAATGCTAGTTTTAATTCGAATATCGAACTGTGTAGCGGGAAGTCGCGCCTTGAGCGTACTTGGCTCGACGCTCAAAATCCATTTGGCAAGAACGTCGCTCGATAACGAAACCGAATTAGTGCCTATGTCAATCATTTCGACGATGATCCAAGTAATTGTGAGGGCAAGCCCCTAGGAACTTGCCCTGCTCGCGACTTTCTTTAAGTGTTGCTAATGGAGCGTTCTTGCGTCGCAAGGGCTGTCTCGAAGATTTCCTCGCTGTCTAGCCGGAAGATCACCTCAGCATCGTCTTTCTTTGCTTCGTTCATTTCTATGTCCCTTTGATAGAGTGATGACTGACGATCCGATGTCGTCATTTGTAATGTAATGAAAATGAAATTAAATGGAAAGGAAAATGATATTATCCTATCTGCGGAGATAGGATATGGAACCGATAGGCGGAATCGCTAGAACCCTGCGTCCGAGCCTGCTCGGGTGCTGTCTAGAAACATGGGGCGCGCTGGCGAAGTTCGCGCGAATTGAGTGCGTCGATCCGCGCTGGGAAGTAGGCGGGTGTGCTGAAATCTCGTCGTTCCGTCAGGAACGGCCTCACGCCACGCTCACAAAATCGGAGAAAACAACCGCGCCACGTGCATCACGATGCGGTGCAGGGCCGACGCATTGCGGTATTCGTGGCGATCCACTTCCCACGATTCACCGAAATCGCGCTCGAGCATCGCTTCCACTTCCGTGGCGAAGGCATGGTCGATCGTCAGCACCATGATTTCAAAATTGAGCCGGAACGAACGATTATCGAGATTGGCGCTGCCGATCGCCGCCGCCACGTCGTCGATCAGCACGACCTTTTGATGCAGGAAGCCCGGCCCATACCGGAAGATGCGCACGCCCGCGCGAATGAGGTCGTAGGCGTAGATTTTCGACGCCTCGAACACGACGTAATGATCGCGCCGGCTCGGAATCAGAATCCGCACGTCGACGCCGCGCATGACGGCCAATCGCAACGCCGAGAACACGGCCTCATCGGGCACGAGATAGGGCGTGGTGATCCAAATGCGCGTCTGGGCGGAATTGATTGCTTCGACGAAGAACAGCGAGCCCGTTTCCTCTTTATCGGCCGGCCCGGGCGCGATGACGAGGCAATGCATGTCGACGTCGTCGGCCTTTTTGGGCTCTTCCGCCTGCGAGGGTTCGAGTTGCGGTAAGCGCTGCGTCGCCCAATGCCAATCCTCGATGAAGACGAACTGCACGCTCGCAATCACGGGACCACGGATTTCGATATGGGTGTCGCGCCACGGAGACAGACGCGGATTCTCGCCCAGATATTCGACGCCGACGTTATGGCCGCCCACGAAAGCACGCTGCCCATCGACAACGACGATCTTGCGGTGATTACGGAAGTTGAGTTGGAAGCGGTTGACGAAGCGCCGGTTCGTCGCGAACGGGTGAATTTCGACGCCGCCTTCAAGCAACGCCGACACATAGCGTTGTGGCAAATCGAAGCAGCCGATGCTGTCGAACAGGAAGCAGACGCGCACGCCTTGCGCCGCCTTCTTGAGCAGCAAGTCTTTCAGCTTGTCGCCAAGCGCATCGTCGCGGACGATGAAGAACTGGATCAGCACGTAGTAGCGCGCGTGCTCGATCGCGTCCAGGATCGCCGCGAACGTCGCATCGCCGTTCACGAGCGTGCGCACACTGTTGCCAGGCAGAAAGGGCATGCCCGACAGCCGGGTCAGCGCACGTACGACGGAATGGCCGAGCGCCTCGGCCGGGCGTCCCATCGACGAAGCATGCGTGTCCCAAGCATTGGGATGGGCGCGCGTGCGCAACAGCTCGCTTTCGATGCGGCGCTTGTCGACGTAGCCGGAAAACTTGCTGCGCCCCAAGAAAAGGTACGGAATCAACGTGAGGTAAGGCGCTGCCACGAGCGACACGGCCCACGCGATCGCACCTTGCGACGTGCGCGTATTCAGAATGGCATGGCCGGCCGCAATCACGCCGAGCACGTGGGCCGCGAAAATTAGGCTGCCGAAAGAAAGCCAATCGATATGCATGAGCGGTGTGAACCAGGGCCTTTTCGATGTGCGAAGCGCGGTGCGATTGCCGATACCGATGCCGATGCAAATGCCGATGTCAATCCCAATGAACGGCGCTGACTGCGCGGCCCACGTGCATCTTACCGAAGCGCCGGTTTTAGGGGCAGAGGTTTCCCCGCTGCGGGCAGGGCTTGTGCATCAAGCGCCACGTTCTTGGGGGCGAGCGTCGTCAGAAAGTAGGATGCCGGCCGCAATCGACACCTGAGCGATGGCGTAAGAGAGCCAGATTGCGTACCCGCTGCCCGAAAATGGGCTTAGGAAGCGATCGATGCCGAGCATCGTATCGGACGCGACGAACGCAAGGCCGCCGAGCGGTAATGCGAGGCAAGCCGGCCGCGCCATCAGCGAAAAGCTCGCCATCGCGCATAGCGCGAGCACGTAAACGGCGACAGGCACCGCTAGCGCATCGAGATGCGGAAGGAACACGACATACATCGCGAGGGCGGCGACCCACAGCAAACCCACCGCGGCGCGCCGCCAGGCTTCGATGCCGCGCCAAAGCCCGCCGCTCCGTCCGCTGCCGCCGCTGCCCGCCCGCACGGCGCGCGGAAAGAGCACCGTGCAATACGCCAGATGCGCGACAAGGAATGCGCCGAGCCCGCCGACGAACGAAAGCGTGAGTTGCGGCAACGCGAGCAGCGCGTCGCCCACACCCGATGCCGCCAGCGCCGCCATCAATCCCAGCCGTTCGCGCATCGGCTCATGGCGCGCGCACGCCAGGAAGAGCAGCGCGCACATCAGCACCTTGGCGGCGGCTTGATCGGGATAGGGCGCATCGCGTAGCGAGACGCCATAGGCGAGCCCAGCGCCGCCCGCCATCACCAACAACCGCTTGGCTTGCGATGCGGCGCTCTCCATGGAGCCGGCGTGCCGTTCGGCGTCGCCGTTGCCACTGGCGCCGCCGCCCTCGTCGTCGCCCTGGTTTTCGTTGTCGGTGCGGCCGGCGGGCATCGGTTCGGGGGCGGACATCGGGCGGCGGCAGATTTTCGGGCGGCCGGCGTCAAACGGCCGGCAGATCGTTGGCCTGAATCAGGAATACGGTGTCGTCGCCGGCACTCGTCGAGAGCCAGACGAGATCGAGCCCGCCGAACGCCGCTTCGACGCCCTCACGCTCGTTGCCGATTTCGACGACGAGCAGGCCGTCATCTGTCAGCCAGTTACGCGCTTCCTTGATGATGCGTCGGACGACGTCCATGCCGTCTTCGCCGCCTGCCAGCGCGAGTTCCGGCTCATGCCGATACTCGGGCGGCAGTATGTCCATCGACGCGCGATTCACATAGGGCGGATTGGCGATGATGACATCGTAGCGGCGCTCGGGCAGCGGTGAAAACAAATCGCCTTCGAATAGCGCGATCCGATCGTCGAGCGCGTATTCGGCGACGTTGATATGCGCGACTTCGAGCGCACCGGCCGAAATATCGACGGCATCGACGTCGGCGTTCGGAAACGCATGCGCGG
>JBQCDS010000630.1:0-2605 GCA_051961035.1 Trinickia sp.
ACCGGATGGTCCTCGAGCTCACCGAAGCGGCGGGCGAACGCGACATGTGCGGCACGCGTGAAACGTTGATCGCGCAGGAACAAGACACGGTGTTTCAGCAAGGCAGCGCGAATCTCGGCGAATAAGCTGTCGTCTTGCGCTGCATCGGCAAGATCGACGCCGATCAGTTCGGCGCCGATAGTACAGGTAAGGGGCTCGATTTTCATCCTAGTCTTCCTCCACCACGAATATGGACGAGCCGGTCGTCTTGCCGCTTTCGAGGTCTCGATGGGCCTGCACCGCATCGTTGAGCGCATAGCGCTGGTTGATTTCGATCTTGATGCGGCCTGCGGCGACATGACCGAACAACTCATTCGCGAGTGCAGCTTTCTCGTCGGGGTCGGCGATGTAGTCGGCGAGCGCCGGTCGCGTCAGAAACAGCGATCCCTTCATGGCCAGTAACTGCGGATTGAACGGGGCAATCGGGCCCGATGCGGTGCCAACGCAGACCATCAGTCCGCGACGTTTGAGTGAATTGATCGAACCTTCGAACGTGTCTTTTCCGACGCTATCGAACACCGCATCGACGCCTTCGCCGTCGGTCAGTTCCCTAACGCGCGCGGCAACGTCTTCTCGTCGATAGAAAATGACGTGATCGCATCCATGGGCCCGTGCCACTCGCGCTTTTTCCTCGGAAGACACGGTGCCGATGACATTCAATCCCAGCAGCTTGGCCCACTGTGACACGATAAGGCCGACGCCGCCCGCTGCCGCATGAAGGAGGATGGTGTGGCCTTCCTTGAATGCATGGATCCGGCGCAATAGGTACGCCGAGGTGAGTCCACGCATTGTCATGGCTGCAGCTATTTCGCATGAGATGGCGTCCGGCAGTTTCATGAGCGGTGCGGCTGAGATCAGGCGGGCCGTGCTGTATGCACCGAGCGTATCGAGAAAGCCCGTATAGGTCACGCGGTCGCCCACCGACACGTTCTTTACGCCGTCGCCGACAGCTTCCACGATGCCAGCGGCTTCCACGCCCAGGCCGCTTGGCAGCGGTACGGGGTAAAGACCGCTGCGAAAATAGGTATCGGCGAAATTCAGCCCGACCGCCGAGTGCCGAATCCTTACCTCTCCCGGGCCGGGGCTGCCAACCTCGACGCGCTGCCACGAGAGCACTTCGGGACTGCCCGGTTCGTTGAAACGGATCGCGCGTGCCATTCATGTCTCCATGTCATCCGGCGGCAGGCGTGCGCCTGCCGCTGTATATATGCGTTCCGGCGGGAATACATGGCGTCATGGTTTTCCCTGTTGTGGAACCGCTGTTGGAAAGTATCGTAGTGCCGTCATGTCTCCTGCGCCCCTCTCGCGAAGGGAGGGGGCAAGCGTGCGCTGCGGTAATAAACATGCGTTCCCGGTGAACCTCGGCCTGTTGCGGAACCATAAACGGCGATTGAATGAAATGATGACGAACCCCATCGATAGCACCGTTGCGCACTACCTGCTCAAGACAAGCGCGCCGCGCCCGCAGCCGCATTTGTTGTTGCGCGAACGCTTGAGCAGCGATGATCCGTACGTCCGCGATCACGCCGTCCTCGTGGTGCAGGCGCCCGCCGGTTACGGCAAGACTTCGCTCGTCTCGCAGTGGCGCCGCGAACAGCTCGCACGCGGTGTCGCGGTCGTCTGGTTTTCATCCGATGAGCGCGACGACGCACAGCGCCTTTTGCTTGGCCTCGTTCACGCTGTCAGGTCGGGATGCGCGAGGCCGTCGTTCGGACGATTGTTGATGGACGGCGGGATCGCCTCCGCCGGTGCGCTCGAAGGCATGACCGCATGGCTCGCTGAGGTATCGCAACTGCCCGGCGAGGTTCTGTTGATCGTCGACGAGGCTGAGCGGCTGCCCGACGACGGGAAAGAGGCGCTCGCCTATCTTTTACACAATGCGTCCAGCAATCTGCGCATCGTCGTGGCGGCGCGGCTGGGCTTCGAAGGCATCGTCGACGATCTGCTTGCTTACGGCCAGGCCGTCCTGATCGGGCCCGATACATTGAGCTTCCGCCTCGACGAAACCATCGGCCTGATCGGCAAGCGCTTCGGCACGAAAATCGATGCCGACGCGTGCGCACGCCTCGTTCAGTTGACGGACGGCTGGCCGCTCGGATTGCAGCTCGCGGTAGCGGCAATGACGCGCGCAGCCGACCCTCTTCAAATCATCGAGGCGATGGGCTCGAATGCGGGCGCGTTGCGCGATCACCTTGTCGCCGCGCTACTCGCCAAACTGTCCGACGACGACAAAGCATTTCTCACGCGCATCAGTATCGTCGACACGCTGCACCCCGACCTATGCAAAGCATTGACGGGCGATCCGCGGGCGGGCGATCGTCTCGCGCGCCTCATGCGCGAGACACCCGTGTTCGTTACTGCGGAAGGAAGCGCGTGGAGCCGGCTGCATACGTTGGTGCGCGAAGTGCTGATGGTGCGAGCCGGTATGCTGTCCGATGAAGTGCTAGTGCAGTTGCACGGCGCGGCCGCTGCCTGGCTGACCGGTCAGCAGATGATCGAGGAGGCGGCCCGGCACGCGCACGCCGCCGGTCAACTAGACACGGCGTACGACTTGGCCGAACGATGC
>JBQCDS010000631.1:0-2445 GCA_051961035.1 Trinickia sp.
CCGCGAGCGCGCGGGGCTCATCGCGCAACTCGCCAACATGGATCCGTATCCCGAGTCGGTGCCCATCAACAACCTCGTGGCGATTGAAGGCACGCCGCTCGGCCACGTCGATCCGATCGATCCATTCGAATTCGTGCGCACGATCGCTGTCGCGCGCATCACGATGCCGCGCGCCGTGGTTCGGCTCTCCGCCGGCCGCCAACAGATGGACGATGCGCTGCAAGCCTTGTGCTTTCTGGCCGGTGCGAACTCGATGTTCTATGGCGACCAATTGCTGACGACGGGCAATCCGCAAGCCGATGCCGATCGCAAGCTGCTCGATCGGCTCGGCATCCGCGCGGGGAGCCCGGAGCCGGCGAAAGCCGACGAACCCAGCACGTCGTGTTCGGGAGGCTGCGGCGGCCACTGAACTGCGCACCGGCGCCGGCCCCCCACTCCCGGGGGGGCCGGCGTCAGGGAGTGCACATCCGCATCGGCAATCGCTCGGAGTGGCCGTAAAATAACGCCCATCGTCAGCCGAGACTGGCCGCCTTCGCGCCGCCCGCGAGCCATTGCATGAAGATCCTGTTCTATACGCCGCATCTTGACGACGCGCCCGCGTGGATCGCGTCGCTCGCGCACGCTTTGCCATCCGCTGATATTCGCCTCTGGTCGCCGGGAGACATGGGGCCGGCGGATTACGCCATCGTCTGGCGGCCCCCCGCCGACCTATTCGCCCGGCGCGAGGGCTTGCGCGCCATTTTCGTGCTCGGTGCCGGCGTCGATGCGCTCTTTGCGCTCGAACGGAGCCAACCCGGCACATTACCCGCCGGCGTGCCGCTAGTGCGGCTCGAAGATACCGGCATGGGGGGGCAAATGGCCGAATACGCCGCTTACGCCGCACTGCGCTATTTGCGTCGCTTCGACGAGTACGAACTCGCGCAACGCACCGGCGCCAGCAGCGGTTCGGCGCCTTGGCATACGCTCGAACCGCACGAACGCGCGTCGTTCCATGTCGGCGTGCTCGGCCTCGGAGCGCTCGGCGCCCCTGTCGCGAAAGCGCTCGCATCGCTGGGCTTGCCGGTTCGAGGCTACAGCCGCAGCCCCAAAGCCATCGACGGTGTCGCGACGTTCGCCGGCACAGGCGAATTACCCGTCTTCCTTGACGGCTTGAAATTGCTCGTCAACCTATTGCCGAGCACCCCCGACACCGACGGCATACTCAATCGCGCCGCGTTCGAGCGCCTGGCACGCGGCGCTTACCTCCTGAATCTCGCTCGCGGCGCCCACCTGGTGGAGCGCGACCTCATCGACGCGCTGGACGAAGGCCGGCTCGCGGCCGCGACGCTCGACGTCTTCGCCACCGAACCGCTACCCGCCGAGCATCCGTTCTGGCGCATGTCGCGCGTGACCATCACGCCGCATATCTCCGCGCTGACACTGCGCGACCCAGCGGCCGATCAAATTGCGCGTAAGATTGAAGCGCTTGCTCGCGGGGAAAAGATAAGCGGCCTCGTCAACCTGCTTCGCGGCTACTAAAACTCGAACATTCGAAAACTCGAAAAAAATCACGGCATGCGGCTTTGCGCTCATTCGCGTTCGTTCGCGCTCGAAGCCGCGGCAAATTGCTTAGCATTCCAAACGAATATTCTTGCGGAGACATTTCATGTCTATGCCTAGCGCAGTCAAGATCGTCGAAGTCGGCCCGCGCGACGGGTTGCAAAACGAAAAAGAGTTCGTGCCGACGGCGGTCAAGATCGATCTCGTGAACCGGCTTTCGGCGGCGGGCTTTCCTAACATCGAAGCGGCGTCGTTCGTCTCGCCGAAGTGGGTGCCGCAAATGGCCGACGGCGCGCAAGTCATGGACGGCATCGAGCGCCGCGCCGGAACGATCTATTCCGTGCTCACGCCGAACATGAAGGGATTCGACGGCGCGCTCGCCGCACGAGCCGACGAGATCGTGATATTCGGCGCGGCCAGCGAAGCGTTTTCGCAAAAGAACATCAACTGCGGCATCGCCGAAAGCATCGCGCGCTTCGAACCCGTTGCGCGCGCGGCGAAAGAAAGCGGCATGCGTTTGCGCGGCAGCATCTCCTGTGCGCTCGGCTGCCCCTATCAAGGCGAGGTGCCGGTTCCGTCCGTCGTCGACGTCGTGCAGCGCATGGCGGCGCTCGGCTGCGATGAAATCGACATCGCCGATACGATCGGCGTCGGCACGCCACGGCGCACGCACGAAGTGTTCGCGGCCGTTACCAAGGTGTTTCCGCGCGAGCAACTGTCCGGGCATTTCCACGATACCTATGGGCAGGCGCTCGCCAACATCTACGCCGCGCTGCTCGAAGGCATCGAAATCTTCCACGCCTCGGTGGCCGGCCTAGGCGGCTGTCCCTATGCGAAGGGGGCGACCGGCAACGTCGCGACCGAAGACGTCTTGTATTTGATGAACGGGCTCGGCATCGAGACGGG
>JBQCDS010000632.1:0-5840 GCA_051961035.1 Trinickia sp.
GCAGATGATCGAAGCCGCGGCGCGTTATGACAAACCGGTGCGCATCGGCGTGAACTGGGGCAGCCTCGATCAGGATTTGCTCGCGCGCATGATGGACGAAAACGCCGCACGCAGCGAGCCGTGGGAAGCGCAAAGCGTGATGTACGAGGCGCTGATTCAATCGGCGATCGGCTCAGCCGAACGTGCCGTCGAACTCGGCCTGCCGCGCAATAAGATCATCCTGTCTTGCAAGGTCAGCGGCGTGCAGGATTTGATCGCGGTATATCGCGAGCTTTCGCGTCGCTGCGCGTTCGCACTCCATTTGGGCCTGACCGAAGCCGGCATGGGCTCGAAGGGCATCGTCGCTTCCACGGCTGCGCTCGGCGTGCTGCTGCAAGAAGGTATCGGCGATACCATTCGCATCTCGCTGACGCCCGAACCTGGCGCGTCGCGCACGGGCGAAGTCATCGTCGGCCAAGAGATCCTCCAGACGATGGGGCTCCGTTCGTTCACGCCGATGGTCATTGCCTGCCCGGGCTGCGGCCGTACGACGAGCACGCTGTTCCAAGAACTCGCATCGCAGATTCAAAACTATCTGCGCGCTCAAATGCCCCTGTGGCGCGACGAGTACCCCGGCGTCGAGAAAATGCACGTGGCCGTCATGGGCTGCATCGTCAACGGGCCGGGCGAATCCAAGCAAGCGAACATCGGTATCAGCTTGCCCGGTTCGGGCGAAAATCCGGCGGCGCCCGTCTTCATCGACGGCGAGAAGGTCAAGACGCTGCGTGGCGAGCGAATCGCAGAAGAGTTTCAGCAAATCGTGAGCGACTACGTCGAGCGCACCTACGGCCGTGAGCGCGTCGCGAACTAAAGAGTCAACCGGACAACGATGACAGAACAGAAGAGAAAGCTCGAGAAGCTCGCGGGCGTCAAAGGCATGAACGATATCCTGCCGCAAGACGCCGTGCTGTGGGACTTCTTCGAATCGACGGTCAAGTCGATGCTGCGTGCGTACGGCTATCAGAACATTCGTACGCCGATCGTCGAGCACACGCAGCTGTTTACGCGCGGTATCGGCGAAGTCACGGACATCGTCGAGAAGGAAATGTACAGCTTCGTCGATTCGCTGAACGGCGAAAATCTGACGCTGCGCCCTGAAAACACCGCGGCTGTCGTGCGCTCGGCCATCGAGCACAATCTGCTTTACGACGGCCCGAAACGGCTTTGGTATATCGGGCCGATGTTTCGTCACGAGCGCCCGCAGCGCGGTCGCTACCGCCAATTTCACCAGGTCGGCGTCGAGGCGCTCGGCTTCGCCGGCCCCGATACCGACGCCGAAATCATCTTGATGTGCCAGCGGCTCTGGGATGACCTCGGGCTGACGGGCATTCGTCTCGAGATCAACTCGCTCGGTTTGGCCGAGGAGCGCGCGGCGCATCGTGTGGAGCTCATCGCTTATCTTGAAAAGCATGTGGACGCGCTCGACGAGGAAGCCAAGCGGCGCCTGTACACGAACCCGCTGCGCGTGCTCGACACGAAGAATCCGGCGCTGCAAGAAATCGCGCAAAACGCACCGAAGCTGATCGATTTTCTCGGCGATGTTTCGCGCGCGCACTTCGAGGGGCTGCAACGGTTGCTGAAGGCGAACAACATTCCGTTCACCATCAATCCGCGGCTCGTGCGGGGTCTCGACTACTACAACCTGACGGTGTTCGAGTGGGTCACCGATAAACTCGGCGCGCAAGGCACCGTCGCTGCCGGCGGCCGCTACGATCCGCTCATCGAGCAGCTCGGCGGCAAGCCGACGGCCGCTTGCGGCTGGGCGATGGGCGTCGAGCGTATTCTCGAATTGCTGAAGGAGGAATCGCTCGCGCCTCAGACGGAAGGCTGCGACGTCTATGTCGTGCATCAAGGCGATAACGCGCGCGAGCAGGCGTTCATCATCGCCGAGCGATTGCGCGACACGGGCCTCGACGTCATCCTCCACTGCAGCGCCGATGGCGCTTCGGCGAGTTTCAAGTCGCAGATGAAGCGGGCCGATGCGAGCGGTGCGGCATTCGCGGTCATCCTTGGCGAAGATGAGATGGCGAACGGCACCGTGGGGATCAAGCCGCTGCGCGACACCGGCGGGGCGGGCGAAAAGAGCGAACAACGCACCGTACCGGTCGAAAACTTGACCGAATTTCTAATCAATGCGATGGTTGCAACCGCCGAAGACGGCGACGACTGACACGCAACCGTCGCCGCTCATGACAAGAACGGCGCGAGACAAGAAGGAATCGCTTGGCGATGAGTTATCACGACGAACAAGAATCGATTGAAAGCTTCAAGGCTTGGTGGGCGCAGTGGGGCAATACGTCCACCTGGATCGTGCTCGTGGCGCTGATCGCCGCGGCCGCATGGAATGGCTGGAATTTTTGGCAGCGGCGTCAAGCCGCTCAGGCCGCGGTTCTCTACGAGCAAGTGCAGCAGTCTGTCCAGGCGAAGGACAAGGCTGCGGTCGCACGCGATGCCGGGGATATGGAGTCGCGTTACGGCCACACCCCGTACGCGCAGATGACGGCGCTCGAGGCGGCCAAGGCGCTCTATGAAGCGGGCGATACCGCCGGCGCGAAGGCTCAACTGCAGTGGACGATCGATCACGCGAAGGACGACGAGTACAAAGAGATCGCAAAGCTGCGCCTCGCGGCCGTGCTGCTCGATGAAAAGGCCTACGACGCGGGCCTCGCTCTGCTCGCAGGCAAGCCGGCCGAAGGCTTTGAAGGCCCCGTGGCGGATCGCCGTGGCGATCTGCTGGCCGCTCAGGGCAAACGCGACGACGCGCGCAGCGCCTATCGGCTAGCGCTCTCGTCGTTGAGCAAGAGCGACACGTCCGCACGCCAACTCGTTCAGTTCAAGCTCGACGCGCTCGGCGGCTGAGCGGCTCACGCTCGCCTCGCCATCAGCCGGCCTTACCCGAACAACCTTTGACGAAGCTTCGCCCACCGATGAATTTGCTGAAACGTTTTGCCGTGCCCGTCGCTTGCGCGATGACCGTCCTTGCGATGGCGGCCTGCTCGTCCACCAAGGACGAGCGTCGCAATCCGGTGCCGCTCACCGAGTTCAAGCCCGTCTTCAATGTCGAGAAGGCTTGGAGTACGAGCGTCGGCAAGGCGGGGCGTTACTTCTTCTCGCCCGTCGCCGTCGGTGACGCCGTCTATGCGGCCGGTTCGGGCGGGACGGTCGCGAAGATCGACGGCAAGACCGGGCGCAAGGTTTGGAGCACGAAGCTGCATACCGATTTGACGTCCGGCGTCGGCAGCGACGGCAACTATACGGCGGTCGGTGCGGAAAAGGGCGGTGTCGATGTGCTTGACGCCAACGGCAAGCTGCTTTGGAAAACGACGGTACCCGGCGAAATCGTCTCGCCGCCGCTGGTGGGCAACGGCTTTGTCGTCGTTCGCACGATCGACGGTCAAGTCAGCGCGTTCAATGCGTCCACAGGCGAATTGCGTTGGCAGTACCGCAACCGCGCCGTGCCGCTCAATCTGCGCGTGTCGGCGGGGATGGCGTTCGCGGGCGACGCCGCGGTGCTGGCCGGATTCCCGGGCGGCTCGCTGTCCGCGATCAGCCTCAAGACCGGCGACGATTACTGGCAGGCGCCGGTGTCGTTCCCGAAGGGCGTCACCGAGGTCGAACGGATCAACGATGTCACCGGCGCGCCGACGCTCGTGGGCGCGGAGGCCTGTGCCGTGACGTTCCAAGGGCGCATTAGCTGTTTCGACGCGAATAGCGGGCAGCCCGTCTGGGAGCAGCCGTTTTCCGGCGTGAGCGGCCTGGCCGCGGATCGCGCGGTTGTCGTTGCCTCCGACGATTGGTCGGTGCTGCAAGCGTTCGACGCCGAGACGGGCAAGCTGCTGTGGAAGAACGGCAAACTGAAGAATCGCGATTTGAGCACGCCGTACTTGCTCGGGCCCGATGTGGTGGTCGGCGATTACAAGGGCTACGTCCACTTCCTCTCGCGCGACGACGGCAAGTTCCTCGCGCGCGTCAAGACGGACGGCAGTGCAATCACGGCCGCGCCCGTCGCGGTGGGCGACACGCTGATCGTACAAACGCACGACGGCGAGCTGTATGGGTTTGTCTCGCACTAAGCGAGGCTCGCTTTCTCAGCTTTTCAGTCGGGCCGGCGTAGCCGGCCGCGGTCGTTTTCGAGCCCCGGGGCGTGCATTCGCGTTGCGCGTCCGTTGATGGATACGCGGTGCCGCTCGTGCCGCTGTATCGTGATAATTTTCGAGCAGTGTTGCGCGGCGCGCTGTCGTGCGCCGGCACGGGTCACGGCCACCCGCTGTAAGCGCATGGCCGCGGGCCGGCGCGCAACGCTGGCTGCAAGCCGCATGCGGCATTTTGATGCGCCGATAGTCCCGCAACTCGTCATTCCGACGAGCCGGTGCGGTGGCGCACGCCTCACTTAGACAACGTCAGATGAAACCCGTAATTGCCCTAGTCGGGCGCCCCAACGTGGGGAAATCCACCCTGTTCAACCGGCTGACGCGTTCGCGCGACGCCCTGGTTGCCGATTTGCCAGGCTTGACGCGCGATCGCCATTACGGCGAGGGACGCGTGGGCGATTCGGCGTACCTCGTCGTCGATACCGGCGGTTTCGAGCCTGTCGCGAAGGACGGGATTCTGCACGAGATGGCGCGGCAAACGCGGCAAGCGGTCGAGGAGTCGGACGTCGTCGTCTTCATCGTCGATGGGCGCAATGGGCTCGCGCCCCAAGATAAATCGATCGCCGACTACCTGCGTAAAACGGGCCGGCCGATCATGCTCGTCGTGAACAAGGCCGAGGGCATGAAGTACACGGCCGTCGCGTCCGATTTCTACGAACTCGGTCTCGGCGACCCGCGCGCGATTTCGGCTGCGCATGGCGACGGCGTCAACGAGATGATCAACGATGCGCTGGCAATCGCCTACGAAGGCCGTCCCGAGGAGCTCGAGGAAGAGAGCGGCGCGCGCGGCACCAAGATCGCGATCGTCGGTCGGCCGAACGTTGGCAAATCGACACTCGTCAATACGCTGATCGGCGAAGAGCGCGTCATTGCCTTCGACATGCCCGGCACCACGCGCGACTCGATCTACGTCGATTTCGAGCGCCAAGGCAGGAAGTACACGCTCATCGATACGGCGGGCTTGCGCCGGCGCGGCAAGGTGTTCGAGGCGATCGAGAAATTCTCCGTCGTGAAGACGCTGCAGTCGATCGCCGATGCGAACGTCGTGATCCTGCTGCTCGACGCGCGCCAGGATATTTCGGACCAAGATGCCCATATCGCCGGATTCGTCGTCGAGCAAGGCCGCGCGCTCGTCGTCGCGGTGAACAAGTGGGACGGGCTCGACGCGCACGTGCGCGAGCGCACGAAAGCCGAGATGATGCGCAAGCTCAAATTCTTGGAATTCGCCAAATTTCACTATATTTCGGCCACCGAAAAGACGGGAATCGGCCCGCTCATGCGCTCGGTCGACGACGCGTATGCGGCCGCGATGGCGAAGCTGCCGACGCCGAAGCTCACGCGCGCGCTGATCGCGGCCGTGGATTTCCAACTGCCGCGCCGGCGCGGCCCCGTGCGGCCCAAGCTGCGCTATGCGCACCAAGGCGGCCAGAATCCGCCGATCATCGTCATTCACGGCAACGCACTCGACGCTGTCACAGAAACGTACAAGCGCTATCTCGAAAATCGTTTCAGAGAAACTTTCGCGCTGACGGGAACTCCATTGCGCATAGAGTTCCGTTCGTCGGCAAATCCGTACGCGGACAAGGGCTGATTTGGCGGCCCGAGGCCCTTGGCCGAATGGTCTGGGCGGCCCGTTCGACAACGAAAATC
>JBQCDS010000633.1:0-3846 GCA_051961035.1 Trinickia sp.
GATTGAAAGCCGACACCCTGCCGCTCGCAATCGAACTGGCGAATCTTCCCGATGGGATTCGCGGCTTCGGGCACGTGAAGGAAAACAATCTGAAGGCGGTGCGAGTGAAGTGGAACGATCTGATGACGAAGTGGCGTACCGAGGGCGGAGCGACTCGGCACGCGGCGTGAGGTGATTGGCTGCGGGCGAGCAAACTCCGCCGCTCGCAGGCCTCGCTAAGCCAGCCGGAAACGGAAGCCGCCCCTGCCGACAAGCGAACGCTTCACCTGGAAAACGAAGCGAGTGGGAACCAGGCCGCGCGCGGTTCTTACACCCAATTGCAGGCACCGAGCGATACGCACAATCAAAAAGAGCCGAGCCCGTTGTGACACGGAACTCGGCTCATCGAATATGCGCTACGCGGTACGCGCGTCGGGCCGGGCGCGGCAATCCAGCCGCCGTCGCCCGGTGCGACTCGATGGACACCCCGCTCGACGTTACTCCGCCTTCACGTTCGCCGCCGCCACGGCGGTCATGTTGATGATCCGACGCACCGTGGCCGCCGGCGTCAGAATATGCACCGGCTTGTCCGCGCCCAGCAAGAACGGCCCCACCGTCACGCCTTCGCCGCCGACCATCTTCAGCAAGTTGTACGTGATGTTCGCGGCCTCGACGTTCGGCATCAACAGCAGATTCGCTTCGCCGGTCAGCGTCGTGCCGGGGAACGCCTGCTTGCGCACGACTTCGGAGAGCGCCGCATCGCCGTGCATTTCGCCGTCGACTTCAAGTTGAGGTGCTCGCTCGGCGATCATCTTGCGCGCCGCCGCCATCCGCTGCGACGACGAGGAAGGCGCGCTACCGAAATTCGAATTCGACAGCAGCGCGATCTTCGGCACGATGCCGAAACGCTCGATCTCGCGCGCGGCGAGAATCGCCATGTCGGCCAATTGCTCCGCGCTCGGCACTTCGTTCACATAGGTATCGCAGATGAACAGGTTGCGGCCCGGCAGCATGAGCAGGTTCATCGCCGCGTAATGCTCGGCTTGCGGCGCGCGGCCAAGCACCTGTTCGATGTACTTGAGATGGCTGTGGTATGTGTCGATCATGCCGCAGATCATGCCGTCGGCATGGCCCAAGCGAATCAGGATCGCGCCGATCAGCGTGTTGAACTTGCGCATCGCGGCCTTCGCGATTTCGGGCGTGACGCCGTCGCGCGCGCCGATCTCGTGGTAAAGCTGCCAGCTGTGCGTGAAGCGCGGATCGTCCTCGGGATCGACGATGTCGAAATCGGTGCCGACCTTCAGCTTCGAGCCCATCTTTTTCAGACGCATTTCGACCACCGACGGACGTCCGACGATGATCGGCTTGGCAATGCCTTCCATCAGCACGAATTGCGCGGCGCGCAGTACGCGCTCGTCCTCGCCCTCGGCGAACACGATACGCGCAGCCTTCTGCTTCGCCGCCGCAAACACGGGTCGCATGACCATGCCGGTGCGATACACCGTGGCGCCCAGCTGCTCGCGATAGGCGTCCATATCCTGGATCGGACGCGTCGCGACGCCCGAGTCCATCGCCGCTTGAGCAACGGCGGGCGCGATCTTGATGATGAGACGCGGATCGAACGGCTTCGGAATCAAATACTCGGGACCGAATTCGAGTGAGTGGCCTTCATAGGCCTTGGCCACTTCGTCGCCCTGATCCGTCTCTTCCGCCAATTCGGCGATCGCCCGCACGCAGGCGAGCTTCATTTCCTCGGTGATCGTCGTCGCACCCACATCGAGCGCGCCACGGAAAATGAATGGGAAGCACAGGACGTTGTTGACCTGGTTCGGGTAGTCCGAACGGCCCGTCGCGATGATCGCATCGGGGCGTGCGGCCTTCGCATCTTCGGGGCGAATCTCCGGTTCCGGATTGGCCAGCGCGAGGATCAGCGGCTTGTCGGCCATCTCCTTGACCATCTCGGGCTTGAGCACGCCGGCGCTCGAACAGCCGAGGAAGACGTCGGCCGATTTGATCGCGTCGGCGAGCGTGCGCGCATCGGTCGACGCCGCGTAGCGGGCCTTCGACGGATCGAGGTTGCCGCGCCCTTCATAGATGACGCCCTTCGAATCGGCCACGAGCACGTTTTGCTTGGACAGGCCGAGCTTCACGAGCAAATCGAGGCAGGCGATGGCGGCCGCGCCGGCACCCGAGCAGACGAGCTTGACCTTCGACAGCTCCTTGCCCACGACTTTCAAGCCATTGAGAATCGCCGCCGATGCGATGATCGCGGTGCCGTGCTGATCGTCGTGGAAGACGGGGATCTTCATGCGCTCGCGCAGCTTCTGTTCGATGTAGAAGCATTCGGGCGCTTTGATGTCTTCGAGGTTGATGCCGCCGAGCGTCGGCTCGAGCATGGCGATCGCCTCGACGAGCTTGTCGGGGTCCGACTCGGACAGTTCGATGTCGAAAACATCGATGCCGGCGAATTTCTTGAACAGGCACCCCTTGCCTTCCATGACGGGCTTGGCGGCGAGCGGGCCGATGTTGCCGAGGCCCAGCACCGCGGTGCCGTTCGTGACGACGCCGACGAGATTGCCGCGCGACGTATATTTCTGCGCGTCGAGCGGATCGGCGTGGATCGCCTCGCAAGCGGCGGCGACACCCGGCGAATACGCGAGCGACAAGTCGAGCTGGTTGGACAGCGGCTTGGTGGGCGTGACGGAAATCTTGCCGGGCTTGGGGTTCTGATGGTATGCGAGGGCGCTTTGCTTCAGTTGTTCGTCCATGATTTTGCCTGCGAGACGTAATTGAATTTGGGCCGGCACGCTCGCGCCTGCGCAGCGCCAGGCAAGTCGACAAGGTAGCGACTGCGGCTGCCGCATCTTGCGCCGTAGGCGCGGCGCTGAGTCTGCGGGGGTAACGTAGACGGCGCGTGAGCGTTTCGCGGGGCGCCTAGTGTACACCCCCTAATGGTCGTTTCGAGGGGGCCCGATTCGGAAGTCGGGTAAAATAGCCGTCTGCGCGCGCAGGCAACGAGGCCTGCTGCCTGCGGGCAAACCCGCCCGCTTCTTGCTTTTCATCCAAGGATTTGCCCATGACAGGCTTCGATCGTCAAACGATCTCCGATACGACCGCCAAGATTCTGCTCGAAGTGCAGGCCGTGCATTTCAACGCCGAAAAACCGTTCATCTTCACGTCCGGCTGGGCAAGCCCCGTCTACATCGATTGCCGCAAGCTCATTTCGTACCCGCGCGTGCGACGTGCCCTGATGGAAATGGCCGAAACCACGATTGCGCGCGATGTCGGCTACGAGCAGATCGACGCGGTGGCCGGCGGTGAGACGGCCGGCATCCCGTTCGCCGCTTGGATCGCCGATCGCATGATGCTGCCGATGCAATACGTGCGGAAGAAGCCGAAGGGTTTCGGCCGCAATGCGCAGATCGAAGGCAACCTGGAAGAAGGCTCCCGCGTATTGCTCGTCGAAGATTTGACGACCGACAGCCGCAGCAAGATCAACTTCGTCAATGCGCTGCGCACGGCGGGTGCGCGAGTGAACCACTGCTTCGTGCTGTTTCACTACAACATCTTCAAGGAAAGCGTGTCGGTGCTGAAGGACATCGATGTCGATCTGCACGCGCTCGCCACCTGGTGGGACGTGCTGCGCGTCGCCAAGGAAAACAAGTACTTCGACAGCAAGACGCTCGACGAAGTCGAGAAATTCCTGCACGCGCCGGCTGAATGGTCGGCGGCGCACGGCGGCGCCACCACCACGCCGCAGTAATCTCGGCTCTTACGCCTCGGCCAAACAGAAAGGCGCGCGGGGTCGCGGCCGGCGCGCCGGTTTTGGGCCAAACGCGCGCGGGGAGCGCCGCGGTCGGCGGGGTT
>JBQCDS010000634.1:0-9992 GCA_051961035.1 Trinickia sp.
CCGCCCATGTCGAAGCCGATGATGCGATCGAAGCCCGCGAGCGAGGCCACCTGAGCCGCCCCGACGATACCGCCCGCCGGCCCCGACAAAATGGCGTCCTTGCCTTGGAAGCGATGCGCATCGGTCAAGCCGCCGTTGCTCTGCATGAACTGCAGCGGAACGGGCCCGAGCTCGCTCTGCACTTGCTGCACGTAGTGGCGCAAGACCGGCGAGAGATAGGCATCGACGACCGTGGTGTCACCGCGCGAGACGAGCTTCATGAGCGGGCTGACTTCATGGCTCACTGAAATCTGCGTGAAGCCGATGTCCTGCGCGATCTTCTTCAACGCCTGCTCGTGCCTCGGATGCCGGTAGGCATGCATCAACACGATCGCGCATGAGCGAATGCCTTCGTCGAAGGCGCGTTGGAGTGCGCTGCGGGCACTCGATTCGTCGAGTGCTCGAACGGCCTCGCCGCGCGCGCCGATACGCTCGTCGATTTCGACGACGCGCTCGTAGAGCAATGTCGGCAGCTCGATATGGCGCACGAAGAGCTTGGGCCGATTCTGATACGCGATACGCAGCGCATCGGCGAAGCCCTTCGTAATCGCGAGCACGGTGCGCTCGCCCTTGCGTTCGAGCAGCGCGTTCGTCGCCACCGTGGTGCCCATCCGCACACATTCGATCAATCGAGCCGGAATGGGCGATCCGTTCGGCACGCCGAGCAATTCGCGAATTCCTTGCACGGCCGAATCCCGATAGCGCTCCGGGTTCTCGGACAGCACTTTATGCGTGACGAGAAGGCCGTCAGGACGCCGCGCGACGATATCGGTGAAGGTGCCGCCACGGTCGATCCAAAACTGCCATCGTTCGGAGTCCGAAGTAATTTCTGTGAAATCGTTCTTCATGTCGTGCTTCATTCGTTTTCAAATAGGGGCGAGTGGAAATCAGTACTTCAGCTTTGCGCCGCGCGTCTCGGGCAAGGTCAGCGCCGCCAAGATCACGATGCCGTAGGCACAGGCGGCAAACGTACCGATCGCGGCGCCGAGGGCCATCTTTTGCGCCACGAAACCAATGAGGAACGGGAAGGCGGCACCCACGGCGCGTCCGAAGTTGTAGCAAAATCCCTGGCCGGAACCGCGTACGCGGGTGGGAAACAGCTCGGACATGAATGCACCCATGCCGGAGAAGATGCCGGACGCGAAAAAGCCGAGCGGGAAACCCAAGATCAGCAATAAGGTGTTGTCGAGCGTCACGTGGGTGTAGGCCAATGCGATGACCATCGATGCAAGCGCGTAGGCGATGAAGGCGAACTTGCGGCCAACGCGGTCGGACAGCCATGCACCGCACAGATAGCCGGCGTACGAACCCAGGATGATCACGGCGAGATAACCGCTCGTGCCCACGACGCTCAGATGTTGCTGCGTCTTCAAGTAGGTGGGCAGCCATGTCGTGATGGCGTCGTAGCCGCCTTGAGCACCGGTCGCGAGCAACGCCGTGCGCAGCGTCGTGAACCACAAATCCGCGCTGAAGATTTCCATGAACGAGTGCGTGGTGTTCGTTTCGCGCTCGCGCTGCTTTGCCAGGCGGTGGAGCTCGGGTTCTTCGACGAAGCGGCGGATGAAGATGACGAAAGGCGCCGGCAAAATGCCCAGCGCGAACAGCGCTCTCCAAGCGAGTTCCGTCGGCAGCAGTGAAAACACGAGCGCATAGAGCCCAGCCGATACGGCCCAGCCGATGGCCCAGCCCGCCTGCACCATGCCGACGGCTTTGCCGCGATCGCGAGCGCGGATCACTTCGCCCATGAGCACCGCACCGGCCGTCCATTCGCCGCCGAAGCCAAGACCCATTAGGCCGCGCGCCACGAGCAACTGCGTGAAATTCTGTGCGAAGGCGCACGCGAGCGTGAACACCGCGAACCAAACGATCGTGATCTGCAACGTGCGTACGCGCCCGACGCGGTCGGACAAGATGCCCGCGATCCATCCGCCGACTGCGGACATCAGCAACGTCACCGTGCCGATCAACCCGGCTTGCCCCGACGTCAAACCCCACGTTGCGATCAGCGCCGGAATGACGAAGCTCAAAAATTGCGTATCCATTGCGTCGAGCGCGTAGCCCGCCTTGCAGCTCCAAAAAGCCCGGCGTTCGTTTGCGCGCAAATGGCCGTACCAACCAAATAGGGCGTTTGCGCCGCTGTCTTGATCGGCCGCGCCATGGGTTTCGTCGGCGCGTTCGATGTCGGGATAGGGTGCTTTCGTATTCACTGAAGTCTCCTCACAATCACAATCACAAGCGTTCGGATGCAAACACCGTCATAGGACGGCGAGCGATGCGTTGGGGATGTCCGTCACGAGCATATGCCCCGGCCGATGGGTAATGGCAAACGGCAGGCGTGCCGCTTCGAGCGCGCTTTGAGGCGTGACGCCGCAAGCCCAGAACACGGGCACTTCGTCATCGCGAATCGTCACTGCATCGCCATAATCCGGGCGCGACAGATCGGCGATGCCGATCGCGCGCGGGCTGCCTAGATGCACGGGTGCACCGTGCACCGAGGGAAAGCGGCTGGTGACTTGCACCGCGCGGATCGCATGCGCACCCGTCATGGGCCGCATCGACACCACGAGCTTTCCGGCGAATGGCCCTGCGTTCGCATTAGGGATGTTGGTGCGGAACATCGGAACGTTGACGCCTTCGTCGACGTGTCGCAGCGGGATGCGCTCGTGTGCCAGCATCTGCTCGAACGAGAACGAGCAGCCGATCGCGAACGCAACGAGATCGTCGTTCCAGAGCTCGACGATGTCTTGGGGCTGTTCGCTCAATACACCGTCGCGATAGACGTTGTAGCCCGGAACGTCGGTACGCAGATCGAGATCGCGGCCCAGCGAAGGGATCTGCCACTGGCCGCGCTCCCCGACGCCGAGCAACGGACACGCCTTCGGGTTCCTAATGCAAAACCGTAGGAAATCCTCCGCATAGCGACTTGGGATGACAACGAGATTGGCTTGAGCGTACTCACCGCATTGGCCGGCGGTGGGCCCTTTGAAATCCTTGCGGCGGACGAGCTCGCGAAATCGGTGCGGCATGACATTCCTCGATGAAGTGGCTTGGTGAGGAGATTAGGTTTGAATGGAGAGGCGCGCCAGCAAGTTATTCCGCGCGCCGGCGTCAAGGTTTCCTTAACGGTTTTATGCGGGTTTTCCCTGGCGGGATACATGTGCCCGCGACGAGGGGAAAGCCGCGGAGCCTTGCCGTGAAAGGGATCGGAATGGCAATGCGACAAAGAACGTGAGGCTTGACGGATTGACTAACCCCCTACGAAGCGGTCGAATTCGCTCACCGAGCGGGAAGCGGGAGGCATCGTTATCGTGTCCCGCTCGAGCGGGCTCTATCGGCTTTGCGCTCAACCCTTCCCGATTGGAATGAGTTCATGAATACGCGGTTCGTCTGGCGAGCTGCCGCTCAGACCCGTGCCGCCGCCGATCGTGCTTTGACGTTGAGGCAATCGATATTTGCCTATCGCTCACGACGCCGTTTGCGCGGCGCTCGCCGCACACGCCGCGAACAGCCACCGGCGGAAGGCCGGTGCCGCAGGCGTCTCGGGGCGCGCTGGCGGGCACACCAAGAAGTAACCGCGAGAGGTGGTGACAGGCTCATCGAACAACGCCACCAACTGTCCGCTTGCGATGAGTTCTTCGACGAGCGGCAGCCATCCGAGCGCGACGCCCTGGTGCGCCAGCGCGGCATTCATGACGAGCGCGTAACTGTTGAAGGTCGAGCCGTGCCGATCGGGCGGTGCGGGCAGCCCTTGCGCGGCGAACCAGCCGTTCCAGCCTAGCCAGCGTTCCGGCTCGGTGGGCTGCACGTGCAGCAAGGGCGTGGCGTAGAGATCGGCCGGCTTGGTGAGATGGGGATGCGCCTCGCGAAACTTCGGCGAGCACACGGGCACCACTTGCTCCTGAAACAGCCGCGTCGCGGTGCACGGCGACCACTCGCCGTCGCCGAATGCGATCGCCACATCGGCGTGATCGCGGCGCGGATCGAACGCAAGCTGCGACGTCACGACCTTCACGTTCGTGTCGGGTAGGAGCCGCCTGAGATCCATCAGACGAGGCACAAGCCAATAGGTGGCGAAGCCGGCGTCGGTTACGATCGTCAACGCACCCTTGGCGCGCGCGGCACGAATGTCGGCAACCGCGTCCCGAATCGTTGCCATGCTTTGGCGTACCGCTTCGTAAAGACGCTGTCCGTCCTGAGTGAGCGTGACGCCGCGATGCCCGCGCTCGAACAGTGGCGTGCCCAGTTCCGCTTCCAATTGCACGATGCGTTGGCTCACGGCCGGCTGCGTCGAACCGAGTTCACGCGCGGCCGCCGTGAAGCTGGCGAGCCGAGCGGCGGACTCGAACACCGACAGCATCTGCAGCGGCGGCAAACGATCATGGTCAGACATAAGCATGCCTTATGGGGACATAAATGGTGGCCGTCTTCACACGCCAATTGTGGGTGGACATATTGATGTCACACGCTCGGGCCGCCGCGAACGTGGTTGCACCGCGGCAAAAACCCCCGGCCGCCGTTCCAATGACTCCAACGCATTGTAATCATCGACTTCATGAAGCCCAACACCGGAAAAAATATCCTCGTATTGATGGCCGACCAAATGACGCCTTCGGCGCTGCGTTCCTACGGCAATAAGGTTTCGAAGACGCCTCGGATCGACGCGCTGGCCGCGCAGGGCGTGGTGTTCGACTCGGCGTATTGCGCGAGCCCGCTGTGCGGCCCGTCGCGCTTCGCCTTCATGGCCGGCAAACTGCCCTCGAAGATCGGCGCGTACGACAACGCGGCAGAATTGCCCGCGCAAACGCTGACATTCGCCCATTACCTGCGGGCGGCGGGCTACCGCACCGTGTTGTCGGGCAAGATGCACTTTTGCGGGCCCGACCAGCTGCATGGCTTCGAAGAGCGCCTGACGACGGACATTTATCCTGCCGATTTCGGCTGGGTGCCGGATTGGGAAAAACCCGAGGTACGGCCGAGCTGGTACCACAACATGAGCTCGGTGCTTGACGCCGGCCCGTGCGTGCGAACCAATCAGCTCGATTTCGACGACGAAGTGACGTTCACGGTTCGGCAAAAGCTCTATGACATCGCACGCGAGCGGCAAGCGGGCGGCGATGCGCGGCCGTTTTGCATCGTGGCGTCGCTGACGCATCCGCACGATCCTTATGCGATATCCCCGGAGTATTGGAACCTCTATTCCGATGACGAGATCGACCTGCCGCAGACCACCTTGAGCCTGGACGAGTGCGATCCGCATTCCAAGCGGTTGCGCCATGTCAGCGAGAACGACCGCACGCCGCCCACGCAGCAGCAAGTGCGCCATGCACGCCGTGCCTATTACGGGGCGTTGTCATACGTGGACGCGCAATTCGGTGCGATCCTGGATGCGCTCGAAGCGAGCGGAATGGCCGACGACACGATCATCGTCGTCACGTCCGACCATGGAGACATGCTGGGCGAGCGCGGGCTTTGGTACAAAATGACGTTCTTCGAGAACGCCGCACGGGTGCCGTTGATCGTGCACGCACCAAAAAACTTCGCGCCGCATCGCGTCAGCGGATCCGTGTCGACGATCGACCTGCTGCCCACGCTAGTCGAACTTGCAACGGGTAAGCGCGAGACGACATGGCCCGATCCGATCGACGGGCGCAGTCTCGTGCCGCATTTGCGCAACGACGGCGGGCACGACGAAATGTTCGGCGAGTATCTAGCCGAGGGCGCGCTCGCACCGGTTGTCATGATTCGTCGCGGCCGATTCAAATTCATTCACACGCCGGTCGATCCCGATCAGTTATTCGATCTCGAAGCCGATCCGAAAGAGTTGACCAATCTCGCAAACGATCCGGCGCATGCCCAGGCGGTGGACGCTTTTCTTGCGGAAGTGCGACAGCGTTGGGATATCGACGCATTGCATCGGGCGGTGATAGAGAGCCAGCGCCGCAGGCGGTTCCACTACTTCGCCACGACTCAAGGACGCATTCAATCGTGGGATTGGCAGCCGTTCAACGACGCGAGCCAGCGATACATGCGCAATCACATCGAACTCGACACGCTTGAAGCCATGGCGCGCTTTCCGCGTGTCGCGCGCGAATAAGTTGGACGGCCGGGATCGTCTCTGAACTTGATCGGACTACAAGCAGATCCACCACACAGGAGGGGAAATGACTCGAAGCAAGCCACATAGGTCCAAGTGCTTGACGGCCGCGTTGCTGACGGCCGCTGCCGTCATGCCTTGCACGGCAACGCACGCCGCCGAACCGAGCAGTTGCATGCAGGTGCGCATGGCCGATCCCGGCTGGACCGACATCGACGCGACGAACGCCATCGCCGGTATCGTGCTGAGTGCGCTCGGTTATCACCAGAAGGTCGCGAACCTATCGGTGCCGATCACGTACGAGGGCCTAAAAAAAGGGCAGATCGACGTTTTTCTCGGCAATTGGATGCCGGCCCAAGGCCCGTTGGTCAAGCCGTTCGTCGATAGTCATTCGATCGACGTGCTGCACGCCAATCTCACGAACGCCAAATTCACGTTGGCGGTGCCCGACTACGTGGCGGCAGCCGGCGTGCACACGTTTGCCGATCTGGCCAAGTACGCAGACAAATTCGACGACAAGATCTACGGCATCGAGCCGGGCGCGCCGGCGAATCAAAACATATCGAAGATGATCGGCGACAAGGCGTTTGGCCTCGGCGATTGGAAGCTTGTCGCTTCGAGCGAAACGGGAATGCTCACGCAAGTCTCGCGTGCGGTGCGCGACAAGCGATGGATCGTGTTCCTCGCGTGGGAGCCGCATCTGATGAACACGGAATTTCATTTGACGTACCTATCGGGCGGGGACGCGTACTTCGGGCCGAATTATGGCGGCGCGACGGTGAACACGGTGACGCGCACCGGGTTCGCCGATCAGTGCACCAACGTGGGCCGCCTGTTCAAACAGATGACGTTCAACGTCGACCTCGAAAACAAGATCATCGCGAACGTGCTGCAAAAAAAGGTGAGCGTGGATACCGCGGCGCGCGATGCGCTCAAGGCAAATCCGAACTTGATCGGACCTTGGCTCGACGGCGTGACGACCGCGAGCGGGGCGAACGGATTGCAGGCGGTCAATAACGCACTAGGCAACCACTAAAACACTCATCACACAACGAGACCAACATCATGAAAGCATTGCGCGCCCCGATCCTATCGGGCGTGGCGCTGGCGCTCGCCAGCTTGCCCGCCGTCAGCCACGCCCAGAGCAGCGTCACGCTGTACGGCATTCTCGATGCCGGCGTTACTTATGCGAGTAACACCGGCGGTTCGCACGTCGTCAAATTCGACGACGGCATTTCGTACGGCAACCGTTGGGGCATTCAAGGCAAGGAAGATCTCGGCAACGGGCTGGCTGCGGTATTCGCGCTCGAGAGCGGATTCAAGCTCGGTACCGGCCGGCTCATCATGGGGGGCGCGCAGTTCGGGCGGCAGGCTTATGTTGGGCTGTCCAGCCCTTGGGGCACTGTGTCGTTCGGCGATCAACTCGATATGACCGAGGAGATGGTGTTCCTCTACAACGTCTCCGCATGGGCGAGCGGGTACGCGATTCACCAGGGGGACTTCGACCGGTTCAACGGGGATCGATTGCCCAATTCGGTGAAGTTCATGTCCAACGTCATCGATGGATTCAAATTCGGCGGCATGTGGTCGTTCGGCAACACGGCGGGCAATTTTCACCAGAACAGCGCGTATAGCATCGGGGCGCATTATGCGCACGGCCCCTTCACGATGGGCGCGGCCTATACCCAATTGAACAACCCGAGCGGCATTTACGCCTTCGATCCCTACGCCATGATCGGCACGCGGACATTCCTAGGCCAGCCCACCGTGAGCGTCGATCCGACGACGGGCGCCGTCACGGATCTGTTCTCAAGTGCGGCTTTCCCGGTCGACAAGCAAGGCACGTTCGGCGTGGGCGCGAGCTACGCGCTGGGCCCGGTGACGCTGATGGGCAACTTCTCCTATACGACGATCAAGGCGTTCGGGCAGTCGTCGCACATGCAAGTCGGTGAGGGTGGAGCATCGTGGCAAGTGACGCCCGCGTTCACCTTCGACGGGGGCTATCAGTACACGCATTTCGAGGGACACCATTGGAATCAGCTGTCGGCCGGCTTGCACTATTTGTTGTCGAAGCGCACCGACGTGTATATCTCCGGGGACTATCTAAAGGCATCGAGCGGTGTCGACGCCGTGATCGGATACAGCTTTACGCCATCCACTACATCGACGCAAGCCGACGTGCGAATCGGCATGCGGCATTCGTTTTGAAGTGACTCCTCGTCGTACTTGGGCGGGCGTGTCTCTGACGCGGCCCGCCGTTTTTTTGGGGAGGGCCGGATAAGGGCGGCGCGCTATCGCTGCGGGTCGGTCAACTCGTGCAGCAGCCACTCACGAAACGCCACGAGCGCCGGGTGATGCCGCATGCGCTCGGGGTAGGTGAAATAGTAAGAACGCGAACTCGGTACGGGGGCGAAGGGGCTTTGCAGCCGTCCGTCGTTCAGCTCATCTTCGACGAGCATGCGTGGGACCAGCCCCACGCCGATACCGGCCACGACCGCTTGAATCAGATGGGAAGTCAATTCGAAGCTCGGCCCGAGCCTTAGCGCATCATGCGGCAAGCCGAAGTGTGCGCACCATTCGCGCCAAGCATGAGGGAAGCTACTGACGCGCAGCAGCGTGAGCCCTTCGAGCATGGCCACCGTCGGACGCGTAGTTCGATCCCCCTTACGCGCCGAACCGCTGCCGTTACGCCGCCGCTTACCTTGTGCCGTCAATACGGCGGGGCTGCCGATCAAGACCAACTCCTCCGCGTAGAGCCGGTGGGCGACCACGTTGGGCCAGTGTCCTTCCCCCACGGTGATGGCGGCATCGAGCGGCTGCAAGGAAAAGTCGATGCTCTCGATTCTCGAATGCACGTCGATTTCCAGGTCGGGATGGGCGCGATAGAGACGATGCAGCCTCGGCAAGAGCCATTTCGCGCCGAGCGTGGGCAGCGTCGCTACGCGTAGGCGCTTGCCGGAAGCCTGCGCGGATAACGCTTGCAATGTTGCGTTGCGGATGAGCGTCAAGGCCGCGCCCACTTCGGCCATATAGGCCCGGCCGGCATCGGTGAGGGCAATCCGCTTACCGTCGCGCACGAACAGCGCGACCCCGAGCATCGATTCCAATGTTTGCACCTGACGGCTGACGGCGCTTTGCGTCAGCGACAACTCCTGCGCCGCCCGGGTAAAACTTTGGTGACGCGCGGCAGATTCGAAGGCCAGCAGAAGTGACATGGACGGGGTGAGCTTGCGATAGTTCATTCAAAAAACTCATGAATATCCCGAAAAAGTTCCGCTTGCGCATGCGCAGAGCGCCTTGGAAAATGCCATCGGGTGGGAGACGGGTATGCGATGCCGCCGCGCTTTCCATGCAGATTTTACCTGGCTGAAACCCGCACTTGCCGCCATCCAGCGAAGACCATGTCCATTTCCCGCCTTCCCGCCGACGATTCGATCGATCGCTTGCACGCGAGCTTCTTGGCCGAGTTGCGAGCCTCGGGCTTCGAAGGCGACATCGACCATAGCCAAGCGCTACGCGCGGTGCTGTCGACCGACAACTCCATCTATCAGCGCTATCCCAGGGCCGCGCTGTTCCCCAGGCACGCGGCCGATGTGCAACGTATCGCCGAGTTGCTGGGCCGGCCGTCATTCCGTCAGGTGACGGTCGCGCCACGCGGTGGCGGCACCGGCACGAACGGGCAATCGTTGACGGACGGCATCGTCGTCGACTTGTCCCGGCATATGAACCGAATCGTGTCGATCTATGAGAAGGCGAGGACTGTTCGCGTCGAATCAGGTGTCGTCAAGGATCAACTCAATGCAGCATTGAATCCGCACGGCCTGTTCTTCGACCCGGAGCTTTCGACGTCGAACCTAGC
>JBQCDS010000635.1:0-2033 GCA_051961035.1 Trinickia sp.
GCCCGGAAACAATGCTAACATTCGCCAACCAACCGGTCGGTCGGTTAATTGATACGACGCGTTTTCGATTACCGGCCCGCTCCCACCAACGCCTGGCCTGCCCTGTCTCGCTATGACCCATCCTCTATTTGCGAAGCACGAAGACACGCTGAAGAACGCCCTCGATGCCATCGGTTCGCGCGGCTACTGGAGCCCTTTCGCTGAAATGCCGAGCCCCAAAGTGTACGGGGAAACCGGCAACGCGGACGGAGAAGCGGCCTTCAAAGCACATCTCGACCATGAATTCTCGCTCGATCAACCGAGCACCGGCGAATGGGTCGGCGCCGAGCAATCGCCGTTCGGCTTCGCTCTGGGCGTTCGCTATCCCAAAGCCGACGTGGACGCGCTGATCGCGGCCGCTTCCGCCGCCGAGCGCGGCTGGCGCAAAGCGGGCCCCGAGGCTTGGGTAGGTGTCAGCCTCGAGCTCTTGGCGCGGTTGAATCGCGCAAGCTTCGAGATCGCCTACAGCGTCATGCACACCACCGGCCAAGCATTCATGATGGCCTTCCAAGCCGGTGGCCCACATGCGCAGGATCGCGCGCTCGAAGCCGTCGCCTACGCATGGGAAGAATTGCGCCGCGTGCCGGCGGACGCGCACTGGGAAAAGCCCCAAGGCAAGAATCCGCCGCTGGCCATGCACAAGCGCTACACGGTCGTGCCCCGAGGCCTCGGCCTCGTGTTGGGCTGCTGCACGTTCCCCACATGGAACGGTTACCCGGGGTTGTTCGCCGATTTGGCAACGGGCAACGCGGTCATCGTCAAGCCGCATCCCGGCGCGATCCTGCCGCTCGCCATTACCGTGCGGATCGCTCGCGACGTATTGCGCGAGGCTGGATTCGATCCGAACGTCGTCACGCTGCTGGCCACGGAGCCGGGCGACGGCGCACTCGTACAAGCGCTCGCCGTGCGCCCCGAAATCAAGCTGATCGACTTCACCGGCAGCACACAAAACGGCACCTGGCTCGAGCGCAACGCGCACCAGGCGCAAGTGTTTACCGAAAAGGCGGGCGTCAATCAAATCGTCGTCGATTCGGTGGACGATCTGAAAGCCGCCGTACGCAACATCGCTTTCTCGCTCGCGCTGTACTCCGGCCAGATGTGCACGGCTCCGCAAAACATCTACGTGCCCCGCGATGGCATCCGAACGGCCGAAGGCCATGCGAGCTTCGACGAAGTGGCCCAAGCGATCGCCGGCGCGGTGAACAAGCTCGTGGCCGATCCGGCGCGCGCAGTGGAGTTGATCGGCGCAATCCAGAATGAAGGTATTGCGCGCCGAATCGACGAAGCGCGGCAGCTGGGCGTTGTGCTCGCGGACAGCCAAACGCTCGAACACCCCACCTTCCCGCACGCACGCGTGCGCACCCCGCTCGTACTGCAGCTCGATGCCGCCAAAGATCGCGAGAAGTTCAGCGGCGAATGGTTTGGCCCCATCTCGTTCGTGATCGCCACCGACTCAACGCAGCAATCGCTCGAATTGGCTGGCTCGCTCGCGGCTCAGCACGGGGCCCTCACACTGTCCGTCTATAGCACCGACGACACAACGATCGAAGCGGCACACGAAGCGGCGATCAACGGTGGCGTGGCACTGTCGATCAACTTGACCGGCGGTGTATTCGTGAATCAGTCCGCCGCGTTTTCGGATTTCCACGGCACGGGTGCCAACCCCGCCGCCAATGCGGCCCTGACCGATTCGGCGTTTGTCGCGAACCGCTTCCGCGTCGTTCAAAGCAGGATGCATGTTACGCCGGCCCAGCAATCGGCTTGAAGTCGGCCGAACGGCATAGGCCGTTCGACCGAATAGAGCCGGCCGCCAGCGCCAACTAATATGAAGTCGATTGGTCCCGTCGCGGTGACGGGACCCTGTTCACTGGAAGCCATCCAATGATCGATGCCTACATTTGCGATGCCATTCGCACCCCGATCGGCCGCTACGGCGGCGCACTGAAAGACGTTCGCGCCGACGATCTCGCGGCCATTCCCATCAAAGCCCTCAT
>JBQCDS010000636.1:0-2923 GCA_051961035.1 Trinickia sp.
AGACAGTGCCCGGAACGTATACGCGCGCGGCATGGGACGGCATCATCGCGGCGGCGATCGACAAGGCTGGAAGCGCGCGTCAGGTGACGGGCGATTGGGTGCTCACCGGCACCTCGAAAGCGCTTGCGCTCGGCGACGAAAAGCACACAGCCGAAGAACTGAAACAGCGCCTCACATCGCGGTATTTCGCCGAGTATGCCGCAGCTTGGCAGCGGATGCTGGGTAGCATCCGCTGGCAGCCGGCGGCGAATTTGAACGGAGCGATCGACCAGTTGACCCGCCTGGCTGATGCGCAAACATCGCCGCTTATCGCACTGATGAAAGCGGTTCAACACCAGGCACAGGCGGGGCGGCCGTCGCAGGCTTTGAGCGACACGCTCGTGCGCAAGGCGCAAAGCCTGATGAGCGCGGACGCTCGGGACGCCGTGCCGATCGTGAACCCGCTCGATAAGTCATTCGGCCCACTGCTGGCGCTGATGGGTGACGCAGGCGCTTCCCTCGCGGCAGCCGGTAAAGCCAACGCTAACGTCAACGCGGCATCCAACATGGCGCTGAACGGGGTGAGCCTGTCGCGGTATCTGACCGCGGTGACGACGATGCGCCTGAAGTTGCAGCAGATCGCGAGCAGTCCCGACGCGCAAGCCATGGCCCGTTCGCTTGCGCAGGCGGTGTTTCAAGGCAAGCTTTCGGAGCTGTCGCAGGCGCGTGATGACGCCGCATTGACAGCCGCGAGCTTGGGCACGGCATGGTCCGGCTTGGGCGAAGCCGTGTTCGCGCAGCCGCTCGAGTCCGCTTGGGTGACGATCCTGCAACCGGCCGCAGCGAGCCTGAACGAGGCGTGGCGAGCGAGCATAGCGGCGCCTTTCAACGCAGCGATGAGCGGCCGCTATCCGTTCTTCGACACGCATGCCGACGCGTCCTTTGCCGAACTCGGGCGCTATATCCGGCCCGACACGGGCCTCATCGCGCGATTCATTGCCACGCAACTGGCTGGCGTGCTGACGCTGGAGGGGGAACACTGGACGCCGAACCAATTGGCGCCGCAGGCGTTGCAGTTCGATCCACGGTTCCTGGCGGGCATCCGCCAACTGTCGATCATTGGCGCGCAACTCTATGTGCAGGGCGATGCGGCCGAGCGCTTCGAAATCATGGCGCTCGCGACACCCAACGTGACGCACTCCGAACTGACGGTTGACGGTAAGCGGATCGTCTATTTCAACCAGCGCGAAAGTTGGACACCGCTCTCGTGGCCCGGCGACGGCCTGAACGGACATGCGCGGCTGACATTTCAGACGATCGACGCCGGCTTGCGGCCAGCGTTCGATGCGAGCGGAGATTGGGCATTCGTGCGGCTGCTGAGCAACGCGGACATCAAGCCACTCGATGGCACGCGCTATCAGTTGACGTGGAACGCGCAGAAGGGCACCCCTCTACGCTACGTAATGCGCACGCAGATCGGCGCAGGCCCGCTCGAATTGCTGAAACTGCGCGGCTTCCATATGCCTGAGCAGATTTTTATTTCGCACGGGTTTCGTTCGGGCGCTGTCGACAAGATGGGCGTTGCGCGTGCCGATGGCGCGCAGGCGGAATCCCGCTTGGTGCGAAGTGCCGTCGGGGCGTCGGCGCTGCCGCCCCTACCACCGGAGCTTCAACCATGACCCAAGACAAGAACCGGCCGCATCCCCCTGGGGAGGCCTCGATGGACACGCGCGGCCGCTCGAATGACGAGCGGATAGCTTCGCGCCTCGACGTAAACGACTTTGGGCCACAAGGCGACCCATTCCTGCGGTATTTCGATGCGGAGATGCGTTACCTGCGCGACGCTGGGAAGGAATTCGCCAAGGCGCAGCCACAGGCCGCGCGCCGGCTGGGAATGGCAACGCCTGGTGCGCTCGACGATCAAGTTCAAGCGGTCTACCAGGGCTTCGCCTTCCTTTCAAGCCGGCTGCAAATGAAGCTCGACGACGCGTTGCCGGAAATCACCGATCCGTTGATCGATCACCTCTGGCCATATGCGGGCCGTTCGATTCCGTCGTTGGCGATCCTAGAGTGCGAACCGCGTACGGGGGAGGCTCGCACGCTCGATACCCTGCCGGCGGGGCTGAAAGTGCGCTCGGCGCCGATCGGTCCCGAAGGCACGGCTTGCGTTTATCGCACCACCCAACCGGTACGTCTGCTCCCGCTTCAAGTGAGCGGCGCCGGCGTGCGGATGCGCGAGGACGGTCGTACGATCATTTCGCTCGCATTCAGCCTGCTGCATCGCGAGCAGCGCCGGCTTGGCGATCTATCCTGTATCCGCCTATTTCTCCACGGTGACCGGCCCACTGCGTCGGCTTTGTACGCGGCGCTCACTCGACAGATCGAATCGATCGGCGTGCGCATGGCGCGCCTGGGCGATGGCCAGTTGCAGCCGCAACCGGCCATGCGGTTCAAAGCGGCCGGCTTTGGCCCGGACACTCGGCTGTGGCCAGTCGATCGCGAAACACGCGACGCCGAACTCGACCGTGAGCAGACGATGCTCGAGTATTTCGCCTTCCCCGAAAAATTCCACTTCGTCGATCTGTGCGGATTCGATGCGACCATCGTGCCGCCGGGCGAGACGCGCATCGAGTTCGAGATCCTGATCGAAGGCCGCATGCCTGGCGATGTGGCGTTTGACGCGGGCAACATTCGGCTGTTCTGCACGCCGGTGATCAATCTGTTCGAGTTGGACGCGCAGGCGATCCGGCCGAATAAGCATGATCGGGATTATCCGGTTCGTCCGCCCGCGTCGGCTGGCGACCACGTCGAGCCGTACGACGCGCTGTCGGTCGTGGCGGTGGACCCTCGCGATGCGGTCCACCACGAATACAGTGCGTTTCGGGAGTTCCGGCACCGGGGCGGAATGATGCGCTATGAGTCGCCCGAGCGCTACTACCATTCG
>JBQCDS010000637.1:0-7078 GCA_051961035.1 Trinickia sp.
CAGCATCGATTCCGTGTCGTTGCCCGATGTGCCGGTGTCACCCGTCGAAGGCTGTGCATTGTCCGGTGCCGTGGGCTCGTTCTCTGAGCCCGGCGATGGCGTATTGCTGGAAGGATCGGCTTGCGCATCCGCGTTCTGCGCCGACATGGCGTCCTTCACGATGGCGAGCATGGCGGCGTACGCGAGGGCCTGTAGCTGTTGTCCCTTCAAGCTTGATGCGTCGCTGCCCGTGGAACTCGGGCCGGAGACACTGCCGAAACCGCTCAGCGCATCGAACGAGGGAACCGCTAAGGTGGACATAAGTGACTCCTGTTGATAGGGATCGCGGCCTGCGAACACTGTGGAGATGGGGCAGTCGATTAGGTATGAGCAAGCCTAATATGCAATGTCGTACGCACTATGCGCGATGCGAATTCATTACTCGATCGCCGAAGCCAGCGGCATCGCCAATGCGCCGTGTTCGTTTTCGACGCGTACGCATAGGGGTATTGAATCGATCGAACGTTCCGAGCGACGATGACTACGCTAAGGATCGCAAAAAGCGACGCGGCTTCGCGTCAGGTGGGCCAGTGCGCGTGAGAAGGCCTACAAACGATTAACAACAAGCGATCCTCGCGACAGGAAGAGACATGGAGATATCACCGGCACTGCCCGCAGGGGCAGGCCTGAACGAGCATGACGATCGGGGCCCAAGCGGCGCTCGCGCACGGCGGCCTGACTTCAAGCACAGAGCGAATTCCGGCACACCGCTTCTTGAAAACCTTCAGTCGGCGGGCGCGTTCCAAGCATCGAACGCGCCTTCGACGCGCGCCGGCAGGTTCGCCACGCGAGCGTCAACGACGGAGCCCGCCGCCGTGGAGATGCAATCGTTGGCCGAAAGAGAAGCCGCGCGCGAGCGTGGTATTCGAAACGTTCTGCGTGAATATTTCGATCCTCACATCACGGATAGCAATCGGGCGGCTTTCGATGCGCTCATCGACGACAGGACGCGGGAATTCCTAGACATGCCTGGGGAATCGGAGCAAACCATCCGTGAGGTGTTTTCCAAGGCCGAGACGATGGATTGGGTCGCCGTGCTCGGGCGAGGTTTCTTCGGCACGACGGGATTCGGCGGGTCGGGCCGGGTGCTTGACGCAAAGCCCGCGATCGCCGAAACGATCGGCTCCGGCCTGAAGCATTTGCCGGGCTTCGGGAACGCGCCATCCAACTTCAACGACAACTTCGCGGCGGGCTGGATACAGGGTGCGTCGGACCACGTGTGGGGCCGCGCTCTGGAGAGATCGATGGGCGGCATTCGATGGCTGGAAGCGAACTCGGAGGATCTAGAAGGGCCGATGCAGCTTGCGAAAGAGGCCGTCAAGCCGACATTGAAGAAGTCGCTCGGCGAGCACGTGTTAGCGATCGAGTTCCCGTTCAGAGCGCGCGACGTGGCCACCAGCGCTTTCGCATTGGCGGGTGCGAGCGCCGAGACGGTATCTTGGGCCAGCTTCGCGGGGGCATTGGCGGCGGGCGCGGGTTATTCCGGCTTACAGCACCTGTATGAGAAACGGGAACATCGAACGGGCCCCGCGTACCTATTGGGGCAACGCGATTGGAAACCGCAATACGAGCGCCTTAAAGCCGCCACATGGACCGATGCGGTTGGCAATGGAGTGGGGCGTTTGACTCAAGGTGCGGTCGATCTGGCCGGTGCGGCACCGCGCGTACCGCATACGGTGACCGAGGTTAAGGCTTACACCAGGGGGGGCGCACTGGCATTGGGATCGGCGGTGTCCAACGTATTGAGCGACGCCGCCTCCGGTGCCGTTCAATCTCAACTCGGTGCCACGGCTGCCTCGCACGCGGTATCGTTCGGCGTGGGAGCGTTCACTAGCGCGGCATGGGCCACGGCCACCGTGGCGACTACACCGGCCGCCAACGCCGTGCGCGATCTGTGGGATCGTGCCGGCGACAGCGCCGGCAGATTCACTGCGCAGCAGGCCAGAGCCGGTGCCCACAGAGCGAGCCGATTGGTGACGGGCGCACTGCACGAAATGGGGCGAGCGACGCACGCGGTAGGCATGAGCGTTCGCCGCCGCATCGATGCACCGACGAACCGGCCGGCCGATGTCGCGGGCCCGCCTGTAGACAGCAACGATGCAGACAATGCGGTTTGATCGTTCTTTGCATGCGGCGTAATGCGCTGCATGCACGTGCCCGGCTCGCGCCGATCGGAAACGATCGGCGCGGGCTTGGACCGCTTTCATGGCGCCCGTGCCAAGTCAACCCGTCATCACTTCATCCACGTCTTTGACTCGTTCTGGCGCAATGCGTCTAGAGCCCGGATCAATTCCTCAAGGGGGCGAGCGAGTTCATCGAGCGTGCCGATCAACGTGCGCGCCTCGTCTTCGCCGGGACGCTCGCCAGTACCCTGTCGCACCAACACCAGACGGCCGTCGACCTCGTAGGTCAGCGCTTCGTCGACAACGCACTCTTGAGCTAGCGCAAGACGGGCTTTGTACAAGCCAGTCAGCATTTCATCCAGCGCCTTGCTTGTTTTAGCATGGCGATGGGCGGCGCTGCGGGACGTTTCATCCGCTCTCCGCGCGCTTGCGATGTACCGATCCTCGAGCGTTTCCTTGACGTGCGCAATGTGAGCGGCCATGGTTGCGGCCACTTCCGCGACGCGCTCGCTACCGCACGCTTTGGCAGCGCGCAAATCGCCCGTCAGAATCGGATGGCCGAACCAACTGATGAGGTTGCGGTACTTGTCTTCGTTGACGTCTTCATAGCGCACACGCTTGCCCACTTCCTTCAATGCCTCCCTGCGATGTTTCCCCGTCAGATAGCCGTTCAACGCTTCGGACGGTGCTTCGCGCAAGGTTTTACGCACGGGACGAAACTTATCGGCCCACTTCGCGTTGAATTGCCCGAGCTTGTCTTTTTCGGGGCGATGCACTTGAGCGGGCGAGGGAATCTCGCTGGGCTTGGTCAGTGCCATGGCCGGCCGGGCGACCCTATCCGCAGCGACGTCCGCGAGTTTTTTTTCCAATCGCGCGAAGCGCCCGGGGCGTCCGTCTGGCGGGGGATTCGCCGGTTCAGTTGCGCGCGTCCGAAACCGGAGCGCTGCCGCGCTCACCGCGTTCTGTCGAATGACCGTTTCTAGCCCGAGGTCGAAATGGCTTTTTTGGCCCGACATGCGCCGCTTCAATTTCGACAGCAATCCCATAGGCTCGGCTGGCGCATCCGTGGGTTCTCGCTCGCTGCGAGGCATGCGCGGGACGGCCGTGTCATTCTTCGATGGTTCTTGTGCGGTGGGTTCGCACCTGCGCCATGAAGAGCCAAAGCCGGTTTTCATAGGCAGTTCTGTGGAAGATGAAGAAGGCTGCATGGCGCCAACGCGCCGAATGCGAATTCGGCGATCGGACTCAATGTCAATTAATGTCCAACTTTGCATGGCGTACAAAATCCGCCCGAAGAAATGACTCGAAATGCGAAGCAGCGGGGCCGTGAACACGGGCCTCGTTGCTCGCCGCAGCATCGGTTCCGGCTGCGCAACAGAGAATAGGTTGAGCAAAGGCCGGCTATTCGCTTGCGGGTGCCTGCCATTCTTTTCGCGTTCGCCGCACTCACGACAAATCGCGCGGGCGATCATCGGCTCCAAACGATTCGTGAGGACAGACCGATGGCTGATCGACCCAGCTTCAACGTGCAAGGCTTCTTTCCGGCTCAAACGAGCGAGCCTGCGGGACACGTGCAATCAACGCATGGCGTGGGTGCAAGGACGAGCACCGTGCAACCCGAGCGGCCGGAGCTTGACCGTCTCCAGTTGTTGCCGCAACCGCGGTTTGGGAGCGTCTCGCATATAAGGCCTGCGGAGAATCCGTTTGATTCGCGACCTCCGTCATCGTACATGCGAACCGTCGGCGCCCATGCGCGCCATGATTGGGCCGCGATCGATAGCGACGCCGTCTCCGGAGCGCCGTCCCATCAGGAGCAAGAAGAGAGGCTGATGCACGTTTTCAAAACGCATGTGAGATTGCCGGCGCAAGAGCAAGACGCGCACTGCCAGAACATGGAGGACTTCCTTGATTGGATGGGCACCGATCCGCACGCGCCGACGCCTTACCAATTCATGTCTCAGTTGATGATGGAACTGGAGAAAGGCATCTATCACAACAATTTCGTGCAACGCTATGCCTGCGCTATTGACCATGCGCCCTTCGCGTTGCAACAGGCGCTTATACTTTTGATCCGAGCGCTGAAAGCGGAAGCAAGCCCCCACCCGCAACTCGCTCAGCCAGGCGCCATGCCGGTGCAACACCGTCCGCCGAGGGGGCAACCATTCGCGCCGATGCAACCTCATGAGCCGGCCAGTTCGGCGCTCGAATCGCTTCCGCCGGAAATCTTCGACCTCATCACGGACACCTTGCGTGGCCGCGATTTGCTCGCGCTCTCATCCGCGAACCGCGGCCTCAGCCGCCGGCTTGCGATTCCGCGGTTCGCGAACCGGGTGGCAGGCGGTGTGTACGACATCGGTCAAATCAATGCGATGCTCACGAGTCTCTCCCGAGATGAACCCATTGGCGATACGCGCGGCCACTATGTCCGCCTGACAGCAAGAGAGACGGGCCGCCTTCTCGAATGGATGGCGCTGCGCGTTCCGTCGCTCGATTACGATCTGGACGCGTACGAAGACGTCGGACATATCGAGCAAATCGCCCTCGCGCGATTCATGCTGCTCGATGCGAACGACCGCTTGGGCAAGCACGGCGGCGATCTTTCCGCGCTGCGCAATGGAAGCCAGTTCGCGAGCGTTGTTCAAGCGGTTTATGCGGGCGTGCCGGTGCCTGACGCCGTTCGTGTCTTGGGAAATGAAGGGCAGAGAGATGACGTGTTGCAGCGGTGTGCGATACCGGCTGCGCGGGTGTTGATCAGAACCGGTTCGACTTGGAAAGAAGCGGCCAGCCGACAAGGCATCGATACCACGCTCATCGATTGCGATGATCTGAAGACCACCGCGGTCGCGTCCATTATCTGCTCCGCGGTAAGAGCGCTTGATTCCCGTGACGAAGTGCGCAGGCTCGCACGCGCGCAGGGAATCGACGAGCCTGAGCGGATCGAGTACATCGAGGAGTACTGGACCGCTCACAGGAACGACGCGATGACGGCGGCTGTCCTAGCGGGGGGACCCCCGGACGCGATCGTCGATGCGCTCTCGGACACGGATGACGAAGACGATGCGGCGTCGAGAGTGGAAGGTCAAGATCTGACGGAAGCGGAATGCCTTCGCGTGCTGCACGATGCGCCGCGTTTGATCGAGGCCGGGCATTCGGCGCAAGAGGTCATCGCGTCGCTCGGGATTCGTCTTCCCGTTTCGCACCAGTTGGCGTGGCGGATGCATGACGGAGGGGTACCGTCGTGGCTCACCGTCGCAAAGACTGAAAGCATTGGGGACGATACCGACGCTTGACCGAGGACTGATTGGCATCGCACGGCGAGGAAGGCTCGCCGCTAGACCGGGCTCCCGTGTGGACGGAATAGAACCTATCGGCGAATCGGGCGCGCGATCGTTGAACTGCCGGGCGGCGGGCGACCGCCGATACGGGAGCGTGATGCGGGCGCGCCTACGTGGCACCGCGTGAGCGGCGCAGCCGCACGCAGTGTTCCCAATTGCGCGCTCAAGCCCGCAGCGCGAAGCTCGCCCATGCCGGGTTGCGAGCATCTCGCGGGGCGGCGGGTTCTTCTTTCGAGGCAGACGGTTGCTGCCCGAGCGCGGGCTCGGCGTTCGAGGCACCGTCGGACACGGCCGGTTCGCGGTTGGATGCTGGATTGTCCTGGGCGATCAATGACCGCGCCAGCAGTGACACGCCCGCATCGGCGGACGCGCGCAGCGGCTCCGCCTCGAAGCGCCACTCGGGATCGCCCACACGATTGAGCGCATACGTCAGCATCGCCTGGCTGTGAGGCAAGCATTTCGATTGCGTCGAGAGCTTGCGAAAGATGTGGATGGCTTCCTGCCAGTCTTTCCGTACGATTTGGAGCGTGCCGCGAGCGAAGGCGGGCTTCGCGCTGCGCGGATCCAATATGTCGAGCGCATCGACGAGCAGTTCGATCTCGTCGAGATCGACTCGCACATTGGGAAAGTTGTCCTGCAAAGCGACGAAGGCCACCTGAACTAAGCCCTCTATGATCTTCGTGCTCGCTTGATGACGGTCGGTCGACATCTCGCTACTCCGTTATGCGAAAAGCCCATAAACAATGATGAACCGGCAGGGACGGTTCCCGGAAGGACATCGCGCTGCCGGTTCGTGTGAGCAACGTAGCCGTGATGCTTACTTCCCGGCGACGGAGCTCAGAATCTGCTGCAGGGCATTTTGATTATTTTGTTCGTTGCCGTCGTTCTTGTTTTGGCCCGGCAAGAGGTGCTCGAGCGCCGTGGAGGCCACTTTCGGCAGCAAGCTTTCGCCGAGTGATGCAATAGGATTGAGACCCATGATACGACTCCTGTTGAATGACTGCGCTGGCGTAAGAAGAGACTTGGCTTGCATTGACGATGCGTTTTGCAATGTCACTTTCTTTTCCAATGCGTCGTTTGATGCCGTTGTCAGCGGCGGAGAACAGCAGACTCTTTTTATGTATCCGTTGCGGTGCGGCGGCTATGGATAGAACGCGAACGCGGTGCGGGCTATCCGAAGTTGCCAAGCCAACGCAAGCTAGCGGACTTGCTTCAGTTATTTCATTGCCCGGACCCGGCGCATTCAGCGCGCGAGCGTCTCGGACGGCGTCTCGTTGAAAAACTGACGATAGCTGTTGACCAGCGTCGAACGATGCCCCACGCCCCACTTTTTGGCGACATCGAGCACGCTCGTGACGACGCCGTCCTCGTCGACGAGATTGCGGCGGATTCGCTCCATACGCTGCCGGCGGATCAGTTGGCTGGGCGATAGGCCGAGCGTGTTCTTGAACACCGCTTGAATGGCGCGCTCGGTCACGCCGATATGCGATGCGATCTCGCGAACCGAAAGGTCGCGCTGATCGAGGTTATCCATCATGTAACGGTAGGCACGGCGGTATTTGCCGGGCAGGCGCGAGCTGA
>JBQCDS010000638.1:0-3122 GCA_051961035.1 Trinickia sp.
GGCAGCCTTGTACTCCGACGCCGCCCCCACGGCCGACCACGAAAACCATTTACCGTTCAGCTCCCATCCGATCCGCACGATGACGCGCTGCGGTGCGCCGCTCTTGGAGGCGATGTTCTCGGCCAGCCGCGCGTAGTAGGTATCGTAGTCGCCATTTACGATGTTGCGGAGCTGGTAGTGGTTACCGGAGTCCGTCAGCATCGGGAGAGAAATGACTTCCACGCGCCTCGGGTTCGATTTGAGCCAGGCCTTCGTCGCCGAGGCGAGGAAGTACGGATTGGCGATGTTGTTCCAAGAAGAACCGTTGATGAACGTCAGGCGATACATGACCGGTTTGCCGAGCCAGTTGCTGAAATCGTTGTATTGCGTAATTGAGCCGTCACTTCCCATATGCAGGCCGATCGAGGAGGCGTGAGCTCCAACGCAAGCACCGGACATGAGGGCAGTACAGACGGCGATCTGACGCAGAAACTTCGTTTTCATCCCAGGAACTCCATTGTTTGTATAAGTGAGCCAATATTTTGAGCGGCAGCTCACGGATGCCGCGCAAATCGATTAAGTAAACGATTTGTTGTGAATCGAACTGGCCTGTGGATTGCTTGCTCGCGATGTCGATTTGACGATGCAAGCCTGACCTCACGGGCGGTCCTCTTCGTGCGCTACTGATAAAATCGAAGGCAAAAGCTCACCCTATCCGGCTTTTCTCGGTAAAAAGCACGGCAGTCAAACAAGGTCGGTTTTCGAATCGCGAAATAACTACGAACGTTTTGAATGACGTGTGCGGAGCCGGGCGCGTTCTATCTCTTGCTCATTCGACGGGGCATTCGAACTGCAAAATGCGAGGCAAAGCTCGTCCCGCTCTGGTATCCGACCGTGCGGACCCATACCGGAGACAAACCATTTGCGAGACTAGGGAATTTGCAGCGCTAACAGCGTACAGCAACGAGTTCAATGTGCAGTAACAATGTGTTACCTCCTATTAAATTAAAATTTATTGCGGTGTCGGCGTGAAGCCGCCACCGCCATGGCCTTGCAAGCACATCCTGAAATTGCGGCAGCCGTAGTAGTACCGGCACGCGCCTTGCAAGGGAGGGAAGCGAGGGCAGATTAAAGACCAACAGCCGACGTTGCATCGTTAGTGCGTTTCGCAGCAACGTGTTCATAGCACAATCATCCCCACATAATGGGACGCGCTGCCGGCCGCGATCAACGGTGGTGCATTCGCGTCGTTGAGTTAGCAATCGGATGTAAACGATCCAGGCGCGACTCATCTCACTGAAGAATAGATCACACGCGAAAATAGGGGCCATACGGCAATTCGTGGTGTTCGCGGCCTCGCTGTCTTTAGGCACGCAAAAGCCCGCCGCCCCTAAAACGGGGTGGTGTGTTTCAATGCGGGAAGAGAGCAGGTTCGACACTCACGAACGTGTACGACCGTGGTCACAGAGCCCCATTCAACGAGAAAGTTCTCATTTTTTTTCGGAGCGCCCGGAACCGTCCGTCGTCGTTGCTTTAATTGCCATTGATTTTTATAGTTTTTTGGTTCTTCCCAACCAGGGATTTTTTTTCGTTTGAGATCCCTCCCGGCGGCTGCCATGTCCTGCCAACCTACAGGACTGAGCGCGAAAACTAGGCGTTATTCGCCATTTTTTTCGCGTATGTTGCACTGCACAGAGCAAACCGCGATATTTAAGTCAGTACGCTCGCGCGAGTGTCGGCGGGCTGCGATCGATAGTGCCGGGATGTGTCCCCACGCGTATGTCGTTTGAAAAAAAAGGGCGAAATCGCCCGACTGTGACGGCATGGTTCAGCCACGCAAGCGCGCGGCAATTTTTTCAGTTTTTCGTGCCTCCGGTTCCTTGGACAATCGGGTCCATGAATTCAAACGCTGTTTGGGCGAGGGATGCGGCCTCGCTATCGTCCAATGGAATTGCCCGAGACGCGGGTGCGTATCGACGGGCTGAAGGCCGGTTACTCGGGGCGAGCACCTCGCCGGCGCGGCGACGTGATTCGGGCTCGACGGCCAGCTAACGGCGTTTGATGCCGCGGCGCCGGATAGGTGCGCGGCGCGGCGAACTTCACGTCCCATATGGGGGTGTTATGTATCTGGGCAGGACTGACGGGCTCCGAGCGGCTGCGAGAGGGCAGTATTCGGCAGACCACAAGTCGGAAACAACGCGTGACGGAGCGATGGCCGGCGTGCAGGGTGCGGGCGCGGGCTGCCGTATCGGCGTAGTGATAAGCGACGATTGCTCCTCGAGCGACGTGGCGAACGTTCTGGCGAGCACGTGCGAGCGCTTCGGCGCCGAGCGCAGCCGTGCGGAGCACCTCGGCAAGTTCAGCATCACGATCATCGCCGGGCGCAGCGGCTTCGTTTTCCGAGAAAACGCGTGCCTGCCGGTGTGGTGCGAGGCCATCTACGACGTCGATCCGCTTGACTTCCATTATTTTGTCGTGCCGAAGTCGGGCAGCGGGGCGCCGGAGCCTCGGCCCGAAATCGTCTCGTGGCTGGCGCGTGCCGGAGCGAGCGCCAAGATCATCGAACTTTCGGTCGGCGCAAATGACGCCGCTGGCGCGTTCAAGCAGCCCGTCGACGCACCCGACGAAGCAAGTGCGTCGCGCCGCGGCGAAGTGCTGCGCCTGGATTGGCACGAAGCGCGACGAAACGAACCGAACGACGCGGCGCAAGCGCAACCCAGCGAGGCCCCCGTCGCGCCGCGCGCGGTGTCGTCGTTCGACATGCCCGCGCCGAGCGAGCGAATCAGGGCCACGGTCGAATGGATCAGCGAAAACTACGGCGGGCGCATTTCCATCTCGAGCATGGCGGAACGTGCCTTGATGAGCGAGCGCAATTTTCTGAGGCGGTTTAGGGCCGAGATGGGCCATACGCCGCATGAATATCTGTCGAAGATTCGTCTTGAGAGTGCGCGCAAGCTGCTCCTGAGCACCGCGTTGCCGGTGGACAAAATCGCGCGCCACTGTGGGCTTTTCAACGGCGACCACCTTCGCAAGCATTTCGTAAAGCAGTTTGGGATGAGTCCCGTGGAATATCGGACGACGCGGTTCAAGGCATTGCAGTCGCCATCCGACACGAACACGGACGAGTCCTGACGTTCAACCCT
>JBQCDS010000639.1:0-5056 GCA_051961035.1 Trinickia sp.
TGCTGCATGCGGCCAAGATGCCCAAATGAAAATGCAGATCGGCCCGCACCCATTCGTCGACGTTGCGTGCGGCGACCATCGACGCATGCGCGCGTTCAACCGCATCGATCGTCTCGGGCGTGTATGCGCGTGCCGCCAGTTCAGCCGCATACGGCTCGACCATCTCGCGAACCTCTTGCAGCTTCAGTGCAAACGCGAGCGGAGGAGCCACTTGGGAGTACCAATCGAGCAAGTCGGCGTCGAGCAGGTTCCACGCGCTGCGGCGCCGCACCCGCGTGCCCACCTTCGGCCGCGATTCGACGAGCCCCTTCGACGTCAACGTACGCAGCGCCTCGCGCAACACCGTGCGGCTGACACCGAACGACTCCATCAGCTCTGCCTCGCGCGGCAGCAAGCCGCCCGGCGCGTAGTCCCCGCGCAAGATGGCCGTCGCCAACATATAGGCGACGCGCCCGTGCAAATCGCGTTGAATCATTGTTTTCCCTGGTCGTTTCGGCCGGCGGCCGTCCGCTGCGAGCAATCAGCCCGCGCGGGGACTCATCTGAAGGCGCGTCGACGACGCACGCCTCGGTCCCGGTGCCGATTATCGCGAGCGCGGGATAAATCGCAAGCGTTCCGGCTCAGACTCGGCAAAAACTGTGTATTGCACCCTCATTAAATACTACTAATAGTATTTCATTCAAATTTCATGTACGATGCGGCCAGTCGGGGCTGGATTGGGCCGCCCCGCTGCGCGCCGTTCGGCGCTGTGGCCCGCTGTTATCGTTGACGAGGAGGAGGCTGTCCCCATGAAGATTACGAAGCTCGAGACGTTCGTCGTCCCGCCCCGGTGGTTGTTTGTCAAGATCGAGACGGACGAGGGCATTGTCGGCTGGGGAGAGCCTGTCGTGGAAGGCCGCGCGCATACGGTCGAGGCAGCCGTGCAGGAGCTGGCCGATTACCTCGTCGGCAAAGATCCGCGTCATATCGAAGACCACTGGCAGGTCATGTACCGCGCGGGCTTCTATCGCGGCGGGCCCGTCCTCATGAGCGCGATCGCGGGCATCGATCAAGCCTTGTGGGACATCCTCGGCAAGCATCATGGCGTGCCCGTGCACGCACTGCTCGGCGGCGCCGTACGCGATCGGATCAAGGTGGATTCGTGGATCGGCGGCGATCGCCCGCACGACGTCGCGAACAATGCGCGCGCCGTCGTCGAAAGCGGCTTCAAGGCGCTCAAGATGAACGGCTCCGAGGAAGTGCAAATCGTCGACACCTACGACAAGGTGGAGCAAGTCATCGCCAATGTCGCCGCGGTGCGCGAAGCCGTGGGCCCGCATGTCGGCATCGGCGTCGATTTCCACGGCCGAATCCACAAGCCGATGGCGAAGGTGCTCGCGAAAGAGCTCGACCCGTACAAGCTCCTGTTCATCGAAGAGCCCGTCCTGTCGGAAAACGTCGAAGCGCTGCGTGACATCGTCAATCAAACGAATACGCCGATCGCCCTGGGCGAGCGGCTCTACTCGCGCTGGGACTTCAAATCGATCCTCGCCGGCGGCTACGTCGATATCATTCAGCCCGACGCTTCGCACGCGGGCGGCATCACCGAGTGCCGCAAGATCGCATCGATGGCCGAAGCGTATGACGTCGGCCTCGCCCTGCACTGCCCCCTCGGGCCGATCGCGCTCGCGGCCTGCCTGCAACTCGACGCGGTCAGCTACAACGCGTTCATTCAAGAGCAGAGCCTGGGCATTCACTACAACCAGGGCAGCGATCTGCTCGACTACATCCATAATCCCGACGTCTTCAAGTACGACAAGGGTTTTGTGGCGATTCCGCATGGTCCCGGCCTGGGCGTCGAAGTCAACGAAGCGAAAGTGCGCGAGATGGCGAAGATCGGCCATCGCTGGCGCAACCCGGTGTGGCGACACGCCGACGGCAGCGTCGCCGAATGGTGATCGGCAGCGGCGAGCGCGCCGCGCTCGTTCGCGAAGCGCGAGCGGCTGAACGGCCGCTCGCTTGCTGCGCTAGCCGCCCTGGCTCCGCCCCCCATTGCGCGCCGCGTATCCGCCCTTTTACGCCGGCGCGCCGTCACGCGTCACGTTCGCGCGCGTAACATCGAAGGCCCTTAGCCGCGACGCTCGACCGATTTCCGAGCGTCGACGTTTCGCGGCCAACTCGCCTCAACCCGTTATCGGACAACGCCGCTGCCAGTCGGCCCGATGTGCGCCGCACCGGTTGGCCCACTCCTTGCATTGTTCCCGCCCCACAACAACGACTCAGGGGCGAAGGGCGATGGGCGAGTTCATTCCGGATTACTTGATTCGCGAACAGGCGGCGGTCGGCGCGCTCGTTCTGTTTGGCGTGCTGCGTGTGTTGGCTGCGATCACCGCGTGCAGCCGCGGCTGGCCGATTGCCGTCGTCGAGAAATGCGCGATCGGCGTGGCGGCGCTCTATTGCGCGCCGCAGCTCATCGACGTACTCGCGCATGCGTACGTCGTGCAGGGATCGTCAGCCGAGCTTGAAGGCAAGATCATCGGCGCGGCAATCGCCCTGTTTTTCTCGCCGATCCTCAGTCATAAGCTCGGCTATGAATGACCACCCCAGGTGATTCCAATCATCATTGCCCGCAAGGCATCGCCGCGCGGTCAATGCATCGACATCGACATATAGCCGGGCGGCATGTGCGCGAGCACGGCCGCCACGACGAAGATGGCGATCATCACCAGCGCCTCGAGATGCAGGACGTTGTTGAACGTGTGGGCATCGGTGGTGGATGCCGTGCGACGCAGCCGCGGCAGCGCGGCTGTGCGATTCAGCCCGCCGAGCAAGACGGCCAGCAATACGAGCGCGCCCTTGAGCGTCAGCACGTGACCCCATCCGCTTTCCGACAGCGGCGCGAGCGAGCCGCCCAATCCGCGCAAGGCATTGAACAATCCCGTCCCGAGAACGACGACGAGCGCGATCCCCGCCACGTAAGAGACACGCCCGGCCACTCGAATCAGTGCACCGCGTGTCGTCGACGTATCCAGCGCGCGCAGCACGGCGAGCCCACCGGCGAGCGTGACACCGCCCCACAAGCCTGTGGCCAGCAGATGCAGCGCTTGGATGCCGATGGCGACCGACCAGGGCCCTGCGTCGGCCGCATGTCCGATCGATGCCTTGCCCACCGCCACCATGACGGCGGCGAGCCCGAAAGCGGCTTCGCCGATGCGGCCGCCGCGGCCGGCAAGCGCCGTCGCCAACGCCAGCACGGCGCCGGCGAAAGCGATGCACCATGCGTGGCCCGCGTGCGTTTGGACGATCACCGTCGGAATCATGCCGATCGCAGGCAAAAGCGCCAGGCCGCTCATCGAGGCGGCTTCGTACACCAGCCATAGCGCATCGGCCAGCACGAGCGCGAACGACGCGGCGACGAGCGATGCCCGCGCGCGGTGCCAAGCGACACGCGCCGGTTGCCCCTCGAGCGCGAGCCAGCGCTCGAGCAACGCCGACCCGATTGCAAATGCGTAAGCCACATCCATCAGCGCGGCGAGCGCGACCTGTCCGATCGTGAGTCCCATCGCGTTCATCGGCGCGTCCGTCCTTGCGATGGGAGACGAAGAAACAGCACGCCGCGCGCGTGGCCGTGAAGCGCGAAAAGATGCGTCATTGGAAAAAATCGAAAGGGCGTTGAAATCCGCAGCCGCCCGCGCTGGGTGCGGGCCCGGGCGGGCGCGGCGCTCGCTGTGGCCGCCGCAGGCGAGAGTGTACGCGTTCATGTGCAAAAAGGAGACAGCAATGCAAGAGGGCGATCACCCGCCGAACCCGCGCCGCGACGGCTTTACGCGCGGCAAATTGTCGCGCTGTCGCATCGGGACGGGTTCCCGCCGCTTGGAGCAAATAGCCTGAGACCCCCATCGATGATAGAATGCTGCGTCGCAATGCCTGGCTTGGCCCGCGCGCCAAGCCCTCTGCGCGAATCTGCCGCAGCCGCTGCAACATCGCGCACCAATACCCAAGCCAAAGAGCCGAACCGAGCCGATCGCAGCCCGGTAGGTCCCCGGATAACGATGGAGTTACGCGTGTCTTCCAGACGCATTTTTCGCCCGCTACTCGCCCTTCTGTTGATTGGCGGTGCCGGTGTCTACAGCGCAGCGCAAGCGCAGACTCAGCCCAAAGCCCCCGATACGATGGAGCAGCGCGTGCAAGGCTGCACGGCTTGCCACGGTTCGCACGGCCAAGGGACCGACAACGATTACTTCCCGCGCCTCGCGGGCAAGCCGGCTCAGTACCTCTATAACCAGCTCGAGAATTTCCGCGCGGGCCGGCGCAAGTACCCGCCGATGAACTACCTCGTCACGTACCTCTCGGACGACTACCTGCGCGAAATCGCAACGTACTTTTCGCAGCAGCGTCCGCCGTACCCGGCGCCGAGCAAGCCGACCGTCTCGAACGATGTCCTCGCGCGCGGTAAGCAAATCGTGCTGAAAGGCGATCCGGCCAGGGACGTCCCCGCTTGCGCGGCTTGCCACGGCAAGGGCTTGACGGGCATGGAGCCCGCGATTCCCGGCCTCGTCGGCTTGCATAGCGATTACATCAGCGCGCAGCTCGGTGCATGGCGTTCGGGCACGCGTCACGCGATCGCGCCCGATTGCATGCATGAAATCGCTTCGCGCCTGACGGATCAAGACGTCACGGCCGTCGCCGCATGGCTGTCCACGCAACCCGCTCCGTCCAACCCGGTCCCGGCTCCGGCCCGCTCGATGAAGACTCCGCTCGCCTGCGGTAGCGAACCGCAGTAAGCGCGAGGAGAGACACACTTATGAAACGCAAGTCCTTGTTCGCTCTGTCGGCGCTCGTCGTTGCCGCCGCCGCCCTCGTGCCCGTCCTCTGGTCGGGCAGCGACAACCTGCATAACGGCGCCGCCGAAGCGGCCACGCCGGCCGATCAAGCCGCGCTGATCAAGCGCGGCGAGTACCTCGCGCGCGCCGGCGACTGTATCGCCTGCCACACGGTGCGCGGCGGCCAGCAATTCGCCGGCGGCCTGCCGATGGCCACGCCGTTCGGTACGCTGTACACCCCGAACATCACGCCC
>JBQCDS010000640.1:0-2220 GCA_051961035.1 Trinickia sp.
GCGCGATGCCGGCGCCAAGGGCGGACCTGAGAGAGGCGGTGCCACATAAAGGCCTAAAAGCCTAAAGGCCTAAAGGACCGAAGCACCGCCGTACCGATTGACGCGGCAATCAGTTGGGCCTCGAGAACGCCGCTCGTAGAAGAGGGCAGCCACGCATACGGCAACGTGTGCGTGGCGAACCCGCTGGCGCGTTGAAGGTAGGCCGCGCATCATGCTTGAGCTCACTCCCGCCGAGTTGCGGTGCGCTGCACTCAATTTGCCGAGCCAGCGGCCGGCGGTTTCAACACACTGCGCAACAACGCTTCGAACTCACCCGCTGTCGGTGCCGTGTTGTCGAACATGATGAGCCCTTCGCGGCTGGCGCCGCTCGGAACGAATCGGCGCTGCCGGTATTCTTCCCAATGGTCGAGCTTATAAGCGTCGTTGGGATTGTGGCGGGCGACGATGCGCGCATGCGCCGTCTCCTCCGACGTGTACACCCAGACGACACGAACCGTCACCTCCTGGCCGACACCAAGCCAGTGACGATCGAATAGCTTGCGCTCGCGCACTTCACGCGATAGCGGCCCGACCACGATCACGCTGACACCCGACTCCAAATTCTCGCGTGCCGTATCGAGCAGCCCTTGATATTCCGGGTCGCGCAGGTGCTGCAAATACAGCGGGCTGTCGCGATCGTTGGGATCGCCCGTCATCGCCCCCATCGCAGCGGAACTATAGCGGCCATAAAGCGTATCTTTGTCGAGTAGACAAAACGCCTCGCCGGTTTCGCGCATGAGCGGACCGACGAGGCGTTTAGCGATCGTCGTTTTGCCCGTACCGGCATGGCCGCAAATGAATACCAGGTGAGTCACAAGCCGGTTTCCTTGCAAAAATGAAGGCGATCGCACCATACGGGCCACAACCCGGCGGTATGACGGATCAACCTGTTCGTGTTGATGTTCGTCTTGGTGTTCGGGCAATCTTAACAGCGTCGATCCCATGCCGTGCAAGCTGGCACGGCGCGTGCGCAACGGCTGACGCCGCGCCGCTCGATGCACCCCGATCGACAGCGGCGCATTCGTTCGACCGGAGGCCGCTCGATGCGCATTGCTCAAGTCGCACCGCTCTATGAATCCGTCCCACCGCACGGCTACGGCGCAACGGAACGGATCGTTCACTACCTGACCGAGGCGCTCGTCGCGCTCGGCCATCATGTCACGCTCTTTGCGACGGCCGATTCGACAACGTCCGCCGAACTCGTTCCGATTTGCGAGCGGGGCCTATGGCGCGACGCCGGCGTGTGGGACACGCTCACGCATCATGTGCGCGAAGTCGAGGCGGTAATCCAGCGAGCCGGGCGCTTCGATCTCGTCCACTTTCATATCGATCCGCTGTACTTTCCGTCGGCGCGCCGATTGCCGTGCGCGCATCTCACGACCGTACACGGACGGCTTCTGCCTGCCGATCATGGGCCGTTGCTGCGCGAGTTTTCGGAGGCGCCGCTCGTGTCGATTTCGGAAAGCCAACGCCAGCCGATTCCATGGGCGAATTGGCAAGCGACGATCCACCATGGGTTACCCGCCGATACCTTCGCGCTCAATGACGATCCTGAGGACTACTTACTTTTCATCGGCAGAATGATGCCCGAGAAACGTCCCGACCTCGCGATTGAAATCGCGCGGCGAGCGGGGCTCCGATTGAAGATGGCCGCGAAAGTGCATCCGGGGGAGCAGCGGTATTTCAAGGAGCGCATCGAGCCCTTGATCGAGGCGAATGCAAGCTTCGTCGATTACGTGGGAGAGGCGGCGGGCGAGACGCGCGTCGCGCTGCTGTCGAGGGCGCGGGCGTTGGTGTTTCCAATCGATTGGCCCGAGCCGTTCGGGATGGTGATGATCGAGGCGATGGCGTGCGGTACGCCGACAGTCGCGTTTCGCCGTGGCGCGGTGCCCGAGGTAGTGGAAGAGGGCGTGACAGGGTACATCGTCGACGGCGTCGATGCGGCCGTCGATGCGATATCGCGGCTCGATAGAATCGATCGACGCCGTTGCCGAGCCGCCTTCGAAGCGCGCTTCACGAGCATGCGCATGGCGCGCGATTACATGCGAGTGTATGACGCGTTGACGATGGCCCATGGCGCGCCGCAGGACGAGCGCGTCGAGCCGCTTTCGCGACACGGCTAGCGGCTCGCTATCACGGCGTTGCTGGCGCTGCCGCCCGCGTCATAGGCCAGCCGTGCCC
>JBQCDS010000641.1:0-4400 GCA_051961035.1 Trinickia sp.
GTAGGGAAATGAAAGCGTAGCGTAATGCACGAAAAACACGCCAGTGACGGCAAGCCCACGCATTCCCTCCATGCTGCCCATGTTTCCAGCGGCGCCACCGCGGGAAAGTTCAAACGTATCGCGAAGCCATCGCCAGAGTGTACGCATGTGTGCTCCAGTTTTTCGGCAGTCTATCAGACAGAAAAACGAAGAAAATAAATGCGCTAATGAATCTACATCAACGGTAGGCGGTCCTTCGGTCGCGTGCAGAGTACATTAAATTCGGCATGAGGTTTAAGAATGCAAACGTGTCTACTATTGACCAAATATTCCGACGATTGGTTGTCTTAATCGAGCTCCATCTGATCATCGTAATTCCACATCGTTTCGACGATTTACTCAGCGTCGTCGAAGCGCGAGGGCAGAGTCAGTGTGCCCAAGACGATGCGACGCACGGAGGTCACTATTTGAACCATCCAGCCGGGTGGTCTTTGTTGCCTAACTGGGAGCGCGACAGAGGTGCACGGAATACCGCGGCCGGGGAAGCAAGTTTGGGAGCGCACGGTTTCATCGGGCTGCCTCGCAACCAGTGGCAAAAGCACCGAGGCTCGCGATGGGCGAAATCCAGCCACATGGTGCTTACACGGCCACCAAAAAGCAAAAAGCAAAACGCAAAAAGCCCAGTCGCAATGACTGGGCTAAGCGCTTGAATTCTTGGGGTGGCTGATGGGACTCGAACCCACGACAACAGGAATCACAATCCTGGACTCTACCAACTGAGCTACAGCCACCACTGGAACCGCTTGCTCTTCGCCGGCGCCGCCAACGAAGAAGCGAGATTATACGAACAGAATTGCCGCTTGCCTAGCCCCTCAATCGATAATTTCCGACGGCTCGCGCAGATGAGCGCGCGCTTCTTCGAAAATCGAGAGGTCGCCGACAGCAAGCCGCTTGTTGTCCGACAGCACGCGCCGCCATCCGCGCGCGCCCGCCACGCCGCGATAGAGTCCCAGCGCATGGCGCGTCACGGCGCCGAGGAACGTGCCGCGCTTGAGTTCTTCCGCGCAATAGCCAATGAGTTCGGCCTCGATTTCCTCGCGCGTCTTGGCCCCATCGCCGCCGTAAAAGCGCGCATCGACATCGGCCAGCACGAACGGATTATGGTACGCCTCGCGGCCCAGCATCACGCCATCGACGTGCCGCAAATGCACTTCGGCCTCGTCGAGCGTCTTGATCCCGCCGTTGATGATGATTTCGAGCGACGGGAAATCCCGCTTCAGCCGATAGGCGTATTCGTATTTCAAGGGCGGAATCTCGCGGTTTTCCTTCGGCGAGAGGCCCTTCAAGATGGCGTTGCGCGCGTGGACGATGAAGACTTCGCATCCCGCGTCGGCGATCGTGCCGACGAAATCGCGCACGAATGCGTAATCTTCCACAGCGTCGACGCCGATACGATGCTTGACTGTTACGGGAACGGATACGGCGTCGCGCATCGCACGCACGCAATCGGCAACGAGCTGCGGCTCCTTCATGAGACAAGCGCCAAACGCCCCGCGCTGCACGCGCTCGGAGGGGCAGCCGCAATTGAGATTGATCTCGTCGTAACCCCATTGCTCGCCGAGCTTCGCGGCACGCGCTAGGTCATCGGGCTCGCTGCCGCCGAGCTGCAACGCGACGGGCGCTTCATCGGCCGTGAACGCAAGATGGCGCGCGACGTCGCCGAACAGCAGCGCACCGGTCGTCACCATTTCGGTATAAAGCCACGTATGGCGCGAGATGAGCCGATGGAAGTAGCGGCAGTGGCGATCGGTCCAGTCCATCATCGGCGCGACGGTAACGCGGCGGGGACTGATTGAGGGGCGTGGCGGCATGGTGAATAAAGCGGACGGCAAGCCCGTAATTTTACCCCACCGCGTAGAAGAGGGGCGAAGGGAACCGCAGTCGTGCAACGAACGACAGTGCACCGCACCGAAGACAGGGTGGAACGTGACATCCGTCGTTAGCGCTGTCCGGCCACCGATCGGCGGGCGTAGCGCCATGGCGGATAAGACGAACGACAAGCCCCTAATTCAACCTCAGCCGCTAGAATGGAGGCCGCGCGAAACCGGCCGCGCGCGCAAGTGCGCTGCCGGGCTTGCCGCCAGTCATTTAAGGAGCTTTGGTCAATGAGCGACGGACCTTCCCGTCAGTGCCTCGCCGGGCGCGTTCTTCTCGTCTTGCTGTTGTCGATGCTGGCCGGGTGCAGCACGTGGTTCGCGCGGCCGCCCGAGCCGCCCCCGCCCGCACCCGAGCCTGAGCCCGTCGAAGCGGCGCCGCCCGAGGCCGCCTCGGCACCGCAAGCTTCCGCGCCCGTGGCCGCGTCGGCCCCGCAGGAAGTGCACGAGCACAAGCGCTCGGCGCCCAAGCCCATCTACCACGCGCCGCCCAAGCCGCATCCGGCGCCGCCGCCCCCGCCCGCGAAGCCGGCCGCGCCGCCGCCGCTCATCCGCACGCGTGCGCTGGCACCCGACGACACCCACGGCCTGCTCGACGCACGCGTGCAACGCCCCGGCGGCAAGGTCATCGGGCGGGCGATCGACATGTTCATCGATGCGGCGGGCAAGCCGCGCGAGATGCTCGTCAATCTGGCGGGGTTCATGGGCATCGGCGATCGCAAGATGCGCTTCGTATGGAGCGACTTCCGGTTCAATGCGGCGCAGCACACGGCGCCCATCACGCTCGCGATCCCGCCGGGCGAGCCGCCCGCGGCCGCTTCGTCGAAGGAGAAACAAGGCTCAACCGCCAAAGGGGCCGGCTCGGGCCCGAAGGATGCACATCTGTTCGGCGTGATCGACGCCACGGCCGAGCGCGGCAACGGAACGCGCGTAGGGCGCGTCGTCGACGTACTGATCGACAATCGCGGCGAGCCGCAGGCGGCCGTCGTCGATGTCGGCAGTTTGATCCATGAACGACGCAGCATCGCGGCCGACTGGTCGGCGCTACGGTTCGTGCAAAAGGACGACACGCTAAGCGTGCAAACCGATCTTTCGGACGCCCAGGTCAACGCGGCGCCGGCCTATGAGCCGAATCAGCCTGTGCGGGCGGTTGCGCCGGCCGCACCCGGCCTTCCAACAAGGTGACGAACGCGCAGATGGCAATTAAACGGAGTCTTCGCGCGCTCGATTGGCTGAATTTCTTTTTGGCCAATGTGCAAACCGGGTTTGGACCATTCATCGCGGCTTACCTGACGGCCAACAAGTGGACTCAAGGCGAGATCGGCATCGCCTTGAGCGTCGGCACGGCCACAGCCATGTTGAGCCAAGTGCCGGCCGGCGCGCTCATCGACGCGCTGCGCAACAAAAAGGCGGCCGGGGCCGCGGCGATCATCGCGATTGCGGTGTGCGCGCTGCTGCTCGCGGCCAGTCCCACCTTGCTGCCGGTACTCGCCGCCGAGGTCTTTCACGGCTTCGCCAGTTGCATGCTGACGCCGGCGATCGCCGCTATCTCCTTCGCGCTTGTCGGTCGCGCCGCATTGGGCGATCGGTTGGGCCGGAACGCGCGCTTCGCCTCGATCGGCAGCGCTTTCGCCGCCGCCGCGATGGGCGCGTTCGGCGAATATTCCTCTGCACGGGCCGTGTTCTGGCTGACGGCGGCGTTGACGGTGCCCGCACTGATCGCGCTGACGATGATCGAGGATACCGGTCGCGCCGCGCTCAACAACCTCCGGGAATCGGACGTTCCCGGCGAGCCCAATCGGCCCCCGCCCGTGGTGCCGGAACACCGGGAAAGCATCGCGTCGCTCTTGCGCGACCGCCGCGTGCTGATCTTCGCCGCGTGCATCGCGCTATTTCATTTGTCGAATGCAGCGATGCTCAACCTCGCGGCCGGCGAGGTGACGGCGCACATGACCGACAACGTGCAACTCGTGATCGCGGCCTGCATCATCGTGCCGCAAATGGTCGTGGCGGCGATGTCGCCTTGGGTGGGTCGTTCGGCCGACCGCTGGGGGCGGCGTCCCTTGCTGGTACTCGGATTCGCCGCGCTGCCGCTGCGCGCGCTATTGTTCGCCGGTGTCACGAGCCCCTATTTGCTCGTGCCCGTGCAACTGCTCGACGGCATCAGCGCAGCCGTGTTCGGCGTCATGCTGCCGTTGATCGCGGCCGATGTCGCGGGCGGCAAGGGGCACTACAACCTGTGCATCGGGCTGTTCGGGCTGACGGCGGGTATCGGCGCGACGCTGAGCACGCTGGCCGCCGGCTTTATCTCCGATCGCTTCGGCAACACGGTCAGCTTCATGGCGCTTGCCGCAGCCGGTGCGCTCGCGGTGCTGTTGGTGTGGGCGGCCCTACCTGAAACGCGCGACACGGACGGAGCCGGATCGGCGGGGCGGGCCCGCGAGCCGTCGACGACGTAACGCAACGCGCGCCGCTGCCGATGGCACT
>JBQCDS010000642.1:0-3844 GCA_051961035.1 Trinickia sp.
CAATTTCCGATTTATTCGCACGCGGTGGATGTCGTTTGACGCTGATCGTAGGGCGAGCAGCTAGCGGCGACATTCGAATTTGCCTTTTTGAAGATGACCGATGAGAGATACTGAAATGAGCTTCGAAGGTGTACATACTCCGCTCGTGACGCCGTTCAATGCAGACGGCGAAATCAATCACGACTTGCTCGGCCTGCACGCCGCCAACCTTGCTGGCCGTGTATCGGGCCTGGGCGTGGGAGGAACGACGGGCGAATACTACGCGTTGAGTTTCGACGAACGCGTGAGGACGTTCGACACGGTGGCCGAGGCAGCGGGCGGCAAGACATATCTGACCGCCGGCATCAACGCCACGACCACGCGCGAAGTGATCCGTCTAGGCCAGGAGGCCAAGCGCGCGGGCATGCAAGCGCTGCTGGTTGCCGCGCCGTACTACGCGCAGCCGACGCAAGAAGAGCTGCTCGCCCATCTGTTGAAGGTGGATGACGCGCTCGATCTGCCGGTCATGCTTTACAACTTCCCGGCTCGGACCGGCACGGAAATCGGCGACGGCGTGCTCGAGAAGCTGCTCGAGCGACCGAACTTCATCGCCATGAAGGAAAGTACCGGCGACATTTCGCATTTGCACCATCTGGCCACGCACTTCAAAGATCGGCTCATGTTCAGTTGCGGCATGGACGATCAAGCGCTCGAATTTTTCGCGTGGGGTGCGAAGAGCTGGGTCGGCGGTGCTTCGAACTTCCTGCCGGAAGCGCATACGGCACTGTTCGATGCGTGTGTGAATAAGGGCGATTTCACATTGGGCCGCAAGCTGATGGCGCAACTGCTGCCTGTGCTCGAACTGCTTGAGCGCAGCGGCAAGTTCATCCAGTACGTTCGCTACGGCTGCGAACTGGCGGGCCTGCCCGTCGGCGTGGCACGCGCGCCGCTCGGCGGCCTCTCGGGCGATGAGCGCAGCGCATTCGCGACGCTCGTCAAGCCGATGTTGAGTAACGCTCGATAACTTGCTCGATCACTAGCATGGCCTCGAAACTTGAATTCGCGCGCTTTCCCGCTCCGGATGGCGTGAACGGATGGTGGGAAAGCTTGCCGCCTGCGGCGACGCCCGAGACGGTGACCGCCGACGCGCGATACGACTGGGTCGTCGTCGGCGGGGGTATTACGGGATTGTGCGCCGCCCGCCGTTTGGCGGAACTCGCGCCGACGCCTCGATTGCCTTGGTGGAGGCCGATCGAATAGGACGCACGACCGCAGGGCGCAATTCCGGTTTCTTCGTCGACTTGCCGCACGATATCAGCAGTGAAAGCTACTCGCGCAGCGTTGAAGCGGACAAGGCCGACGTGCGGTTTCAACGGCACGGCATCGACTATGTACGATCGATCGTGCGTCGGTACAACATCGATTGCGATTGGCGCGATGACGGCAAATTCCATGCGGCGGTCAACAAAAAGGGGCACACGGCGCTTGCGCACTTCGCGGATGGTCTGAGCCGGATCCACGAGCCGTTCGAATGGCTCGACGAAGTCGCGATCGCCAACGTCACCGGTACCCGCTTCTATCGGGGTGCGCTTTACACACCCGGGTGCAGCACGGTTCAACCGGCGGCGCTGATGCGCGGCTTGGCGGCCACTTTGCCGGCGAACGTGAAGGTGTTCGAAATGAGCGCGGTCAAGGAGATCGACGATCGCGGCGATGCGAAGGTGCTGACGTTCGCTCGAGGCAAGATCACGACCCGACGCGTGATTCTCTGCACGAACGCGTATGCCGCGACATTCGGCGGGCATCCGAACGGCCTGCTGCCCGTCTATACGTTCGCATCGTTGACACGCGTGATGCATCCGGACGAGATCGACAAGCTCGGCGGCACGCGATCATGGGCGCTCATCCCTGCGGACCCGATGGGTACCACCGTTCGCCGCTTAGCGAGCGACCGCATTTGCGTGCGCAATCACTTCGCGTTCCGGCCGGGCCTCGAACTATCTCAAGCCGACCTTGCCAAGGCGAAGAGTTTGCATCAGCGCTCGTTCGATCGGCGCTTTCCGATGCTCGAAAACTTGGAGCTCGAATATACGTGGGGCGGGCCGCTGTGCCTGTCCGCCAACAATGGCGCGCTGTTTGGAAAGCGAAGCGACGGCGTGTTCGAAGCGATCGGATGCAACGGTTTGGGCCTGAGCAGAGGGTCCGCGTCGGGCAAGCTCATCGCCGAGTACGCGCTCGGGCAATCGAACGACCTCGTTCGCCAACTGCTGAATCAACCGCATCCGCGTTCTTTGCCGGCGCGTCCGATTGCCGACGTCGCCGTGTCGGCCGCGATCTGGGTCAAGGAATTTGCGGCGGGCGCCGAACTTTAATTTGGAGGAGACATGGCCAATTATCAGGAATGGAAGCAAAAGGCCGAGGCCCTGCGCCTCGACGGCCGCGCATTGATTGCGGGGCAGCGCTGCGCCGCTGCGTCGAGCGAAACGTTCCCCACGCTCAATCCATCGAACGGCAAGGTATTGGCCGACGTCGCCAAATGCGATGCGAAGGACGTCGATCGCGCCGTCGCCGCGGCCAGGGCGGCGTTTGAAAGCGGCGTATGGTCGAAGGCGACGCCGGCCCAGCGGAAAGCCGTGCTGTTGCGGCTTGCACAGTTGATCGACGACAACGCCGACGAGCTCGCGTTGCTCGAAGCGCTCGAAGCGGGCAAGCCCATCGGCGAGTGCCTCGCCCTCGACATCCCCGAATCGGCGGCATGCATCCGTTGGCACGCGGAGGCGACGGATAAGCGCTACGACGCGCTTTCGCCTTCCGGCCCGAACGTCGTCAGCATGATCACGCGCGAACCGATCGGCGTCGTGGGGGCGGTGCTGCCGTGGAATTTTCCGGCACTGATGCTTGCGTGGAAAATCGGCCCCGCGCTTTCCGTCGGCAACAGCGTCATCGTGAAGCCTGCCGAACAAACGTCGCTGTCGACGCTGCGCATCGCCGATCTTGCATTGGAGGCGGGCGTGCCGCCCGGGGTGCTCAGTGTCGTCACGGGGTTGGGCGAAGGGGCGGGGCAGGCCATCGGGCAGCATGCGGATATCGATCTCGTCGCGTTCACGGGCTCGACGGAGACGGGCAAGCGTTTCCTGCGCTACTCGGCTGATACGAACCTCAAGCGCGTCGTCCTCGAATGCGGCGGCAAGAACCCTCAGATCGTTCTATCCGATGTCGCCAATCTCGATGCCGTCGCGGAAAATGCCGTGGCTGCCGCGTTCTGGAACATGGGCGAGAATTGCAGCGCGGGATCGCGCATTCTCGTGCCTGCTTCGACGAAAGCGGTGTTACTCGAGAAAGTGCTGGCGGTATTGGAAACTTGGAAGACGGGCGACCCGCTCGATCCCGATTCGAAACTCGGTTCGTTGATCGAACGTCAGCACTACGAAAAAGTGCTCGCGCATATCGCTCAAGCGAAGGCCGAGGGTGCGAACTTGGTGTGCGGCGGCAAGGCGATCCTGGCCGAGAGCGGCGGGTGGTTTATCGAACCGACGATTTTCGATGGCGTGACGCCGGACATGACGATCGCGCGCGAAGAAGTGTTCGGCCCCGTCCTTTGCTTCATCGAATATGACGATATCGAAGAGGCCGTGCGTATCGCGAACGACACGTGTTACGGGCTCGCCGCGTCGCTGTGGACGGATAACGTCAATCAGGCGCACAAGATCGCTGCGCGTATCCGCGCGGGTACGGTAACGGTGAATTGTTTCGGCGAGGGCGATCTGGCTACCCCGTTTGGCGGCTTCAAGCAGTCGGGTTTCGGCGGACGCGACAAATCGATCTACGCGCATGATCAGTACTGCGAAATAAAAACGACCTGGCT
>JBQCDS010000643.1:0-8178 GCA_051961035.1 Trinickia sp.
GAGTTGGTACCACCCCTTCCCATCCCGAACAGGACCGTGAAACGACTCCACGCCGATGATAGTGCGGATTGCCCGTGTGAAAGTAGGTAATCGTCAGGCTCCCCTTTGTGCCAGTCAGAGTCGGCGCGTCAGCGCTTACTTTGACCCATGCATTGCCTCGATCAAACCCCCGACAGCCCAGCGCTCTCGGGGGTTTGTGCTTTGCGCGGTTAGTTCTTAAACGGCTCGCTCGTATTGATATGGCTGCATTCTCGCTATATCAGCGCCGATAGATGCATAACGCTGCGCCTGCGCAGCAATCGCATGCTCGTGCACCGCGCGCCTCATCGCGGTCGGCCGCGCGTCGCCGTACCCGCCCGGCCGATTGCGATCCCTCAGCACCCGATCCTTCCTTCAAGTCACGCGGCGAGCCGCACCGTCCACGCGGCGGCGTCCGGTTTCTATCTAATCACCCTCGTGCCCGCGCCGACGCAGCGTGATAGCGCATTGCGCATGTCGGGGCATGTGCGTTGCTCGACTTCCCTCATCGCCGCTGCCTGAGCGCGGCCTACCTAGGAGTCGACCATGACGAGCAGACCGACACCGCCAATGCCCTCCCAGCAGCAGAGACAGGTTCCCGGGAAAACGGAGCCCATGTCCCCGCAACCGGATCACGGTGAAGACAGCTACGAAGGGCACGGGCGTCTCTCCGGGAAGGCCGCCGTCATTACAGGCGCTGATAGCGGAATTGGTCGCGCTGTCGCCATCGCCTTCGCCCGCGAAGGCGCGGACATCGTCATAGCGTATTTCAACGAGCACGATGACGCCCGCGAGACAGCTCGCTGGGTCGAGCAGGCCGGCAGGAAGGCCGTATTGGTGGCCGGCGATCTTGCGCAGCGCGAGACGGCGCGAGAGATAGTCGATCGCGCGGTCGAAGCGTTCGGCCGCATCGATGTGCTCGTCAACAACGCGGCGCATCAGATGACCTACGAAAAGGTAGAGGACATCAGCGACGACGAGTGGGATCGCACGTTCGATGTCAACATCGGCGCGATGTTCCGGCTTGTGAAGGCTGCAATGCCGCATATGATGCCGGGCAGTGCGATCGTCAATACGACATCGGTCAACGCCGATAAACCTCGTCCGACGCTTCTGCCCTATGCGACGACCAAAGGCGCGATTCAAAACTTCACGGGCGGCCTGGCCCAATTGCTCGCGGAGCGCGGTATTCGTGCTAATTGCGTCGCACCCGGCCCAATTTGGACCCCGCTCATCCCGGCCACGATGCCTGCCGAAAACGTCAAGGAGTTTGGCAAGCAAACGCCCATGAAGCGGCCCGGCCAACCGGCCGAACTCGCGCCCGTCTACGTCATGCTCGCCAGCAACGAGGCCAGCTATGTATCGGGGGCGACAGTGGCCGTAACAGGCGGGGTGCCCATCATTTGACGACTACATGTTCAGCGATGACGGGCGCCGCCGATGGAAACGCCGCAATTCGCGAGCGCGAGCCGACACACGCGCCGTGCTCGTCGATGCCGCAGCACGGGTTGCTCGAGGCGGGGCGCAATTGCCAATCGATCCTGCGTGCGCATCGGTTCGCACTCCTAATCGATGGATGCGCCTATTTTTCGGTTTTGCGCGATGCGCTACTGCGCGCTGAGCGCACGATTTTCATCGTCGGCTGGGATATCGACAGCCGCATGCGGCTTGTGCCCGATGGCCCTGACGACGGTTTTCCGCAAGCGCTAGGCGAATTCCTCCGGGCGCTCTCCTCGATCCGGCGGCGTCTGCGCATCTATATCCTCGCGTGGGATTTCGCCATGATCTACGCGTTCGAGCGCGAATGGATGCCCGTCTATCGAACGGACTGGCGCTCGCAGCGTGGCATCGTGTTCCGTCAAGATGGGACGCACCCGCGCGGCGCATCCCATCATCAGAAAATCGTCGTCATCGACGATCGACTCGCGTTTGTCGGCGGGCTCGATTTGACGCGCTCGCGTTGGGACACGCCTTCGCACTTGGCGGACGATCCGCGCCGCCGCGATGCCAATGGCTTGCCGTATGGGCCGTTTCACGACGTGCAGGCCATGTTCGACGGAGATGCCGCTGCCGCGATTGGCGTGCTCGCGCGCGAGCGTTGGCAACGTTCGTGCGGCAAAGCGATCGCGTTGCGAGCGCAGCGGGGTGTCGATCGCGACGCTGACCCGTGGCCGCCGAGCGCGCCAGTCGAATTGCGCGAGGTCATGCTCGGCATCTCCGTGACGGAGCCGCCATACCGATCGCGCGATGCCGTGCAGCATATCCGGGCCCTGGTGAGCGATTCCGTCGCATCGGCCCGCAGCAACATCTATATCGAAAACCAATATTTCACCGCGGCCGTCGTGCGCGAAGCGCTGAGCGGGCGGCTGGCGCAGGACGATGGTCCCGATGTCGCGGTGATCGTGCCGCGCCTGCAAAGCGGATGGCTGCAAGAGGCGACGATGGGTGTGCTGCGCGCGCGCTTGCATCGAGCGCTCGTCGATTCCGATCGACATGGCCGTTTTCAGATGTACTGCCCGCACGTGGATGGTCTCGGCGAGCGATGCGTCAATGTCCACAGCAAAGTGATGATCGACGACGACACACTCAAGACCGTGGGCAGCGCCAATTTCAACAATCGATCGATGGTGCTCGACACCGAGTGCAACGTCACGATCGACGCGAACGGCGACGCGCGCGTGCGCGAGGCGATCGCGCGCTGGCGCGATCGCCTGATCGCGGAACATCTCGACGTGGCCGAATCGGAAGTCGCCAGCGCGTTTGCGCGCGAACATCGCATCAATGCTGTGATCGGGACGCTCGCGCGCCGCCAAGGCCGCAGCTTGCGGCCGTTCACACCCGTGGTGAGGGCGGATCTCGATGCGCTCGTGCCGATCAACGCGTGGCTCGATCCCGAGCAGCCGATCGCGCCGGATGCGCTCGTGCGCGAGTTTATCCCGCAAGCGCGGCACAAGTCGCTGACGGCGCGTTTTTTAGTGCTCGGCGGCCTGGTTCTCGCGCTGGCTACCATGGCTGCCGTTTGGCAATTTACGTCGTTCGGCCATCATCTGAACCTGGCCGAACTCGCGCGCCTCATCAAGCGCATCGACGAACTGCCGATGGCGCCTCTGATCGTGCTGACGGGCTATGTCGCCGCTGCTGTGGTGTCGGTGCCGATCACGCTGTTGATCGCGGCAACAGGGCTTGTCTTCGGCGCATGGCCGGGCATCGGTTACGCGCTCGGGGGAACGCTGCTGTCCGCCGTCGCGACATACGGTATCGGGGTGGTGCTCGGCCGAGACGCTGTGCGCCGCCTCGCCGGGGCGCGCGCAAACCGGCTCAGCGAACGCATTGGGGAGCGCGGTATCGTCACAGTGATCGTTCTGCGGTTGCTGCCGGTCGCGCCATTTACGATCGTGAACCTGGTCGCGGGCGCGTCGCATATCCGTTTGCGTGACTTCATGATCGGATCCGTGCTTGGCATGGTGCCGGGCATCTTGTTGACGGTGACCTTCGCGCATCAGTTGGTCAATGCCATTCGGCATCCCGATGTTGGATCCGTGGCGGCGATGTTGGCGATCGGCTCTGCTCTGGTCGGCATTTCCGTGCTGTTGCAACGCTGCTTGGGGCGACGCAAGTGAACGCACATCTGCATGATCGAGCCGCCCCCATGGTGGGCTCAGCATCACCCATCGGTGCGCCGGGGAGCCCTGGCGACGCGACGGCAAGCGGCGTGCGCGAGCTCAAGATTGCGACGTACAACATCCACGGTGGCCTGCCCATGTGGACGGCTGAGTCCAAGCGGCAGATGCTCGCGCGGATCGCGCACGTCGTCGAAGAACTCGACGCCGATATCATCGCGCTGCAAGAGGTACCGCTCGGCGGCTCCGACACGCCCGATGTGCTGTCTTATCTACGCGAGACGAGCGGGATGTTCGCCGTCGAAGGCGCCACGCTCGATACGCCGAAGCGCCGCTATGGCAACGCGGTGCTGTCGAGGTTGCCGGTGCGGATGTCTCGCACGTTGGATTTGTCGTTTCATCGGCGCGAACCTCGAGGCGCGCTCGATGCCGACATCGAATGCGCGGGGCGCCTGATACGCGTTGTCGCGACGCATCTGGGATTGTCGGCGAGCGAACGGAGCACACAGGTACGCACGCTGCTCGCGGCTTTCGACGACACCGCATTGCCCGTGATTTTGGTGGGCGATATCAACGAGTGGTTCGTGCACGGGCGAGCGTTGCGCGCGCTCGTCTCCCACTTCCGGCGCGCGCCCGCGCCGCGCACGTTCCCTACGCTTTGCCCGATCTTCGCGCTCGATCGCATTTGGGTACACCCGGGCGAATGGTTGATGGATGTGACCGTCCATCGCAGCGCTTTCGCGCGGCGGGCATCCGATCACTATCCGCTCATCGCGCGCATCCGCATGCCGGTAAGCTCACCGCACGGAGATGCATTAGGAGGACAGCCATGAAGACCAGCGAACTCGATGGATGTGCACTCGATTATTGGTGCGCGCGCGCATTAGTCGACGACAACGAAGAAATCATTTTTGCTCAGGTCGAACCGAGCATCGTCGTGACGTTGACGCACGGCGCGTTGCGCAAGCTCGCACAGCCTTTTTCTCCGTCGAGCGAATGGGCGCAGGCGCTCGAGTTATTGGAGCGCGCGCAAGAGCTGCGTTGGACGCGCGGCGAACACGACGCGCATGGCTGGCTGCGGATCGAGGGCGGTGACACCTACGAAGCGGACGCGGCCAATCCGCGCGTCGCGTTGCTTCGCGCGTTCGTTCGTGCTCGCTTCGGCGATGCGGTGGAGCAATATCCCGTCGGTCCGCACGCCGTTCGCGCGGGGAAAGCGCATCCTTACGATGCGGGTGGCGTTCCACCGACACGTGATGATCACGCGAACGTGAACGCGGACGCCGGGAGCGCGAGCGGGGACATCCGCTCGGTGCCTAGGCCCTAGCGCCGCCGTCGCCCGATCGGTATTACGCCGGTGCGCCGCGCACGAGCCGCAGGCGCGTGATTTCCGATGGCGCGCCGAGCCGTTTGGGAGGCCCCCAATAGCCGGTCCCGCGGCTTGTATACACCCAGAGCGCGCCGAGCTTGGCGAGCCCCGCCGTGAACGGTTGCTGCAACCGCACAAAGAAATTCCAAGGGAAGAACTGCCCGCCGTGCGTGTGGCCGGACAACTGCAGCGTGTAACCGGCGTCGGCGGCGGCAAGGGCGGTGCGCGGCTGATGCGCGAGCAAGACCTTGATATGCGCGTCGCGAGGTGCGTCCGCGAGCGCAGCGGCTGGATCGCTGCGATGCGTCTCGTCGAAATGCCCCGCCGAGTAATCGGTGACGCCCGCGATGATGAACCGAGTGCCGTCGTGTTCGAGTATCACGTGCTCGTTCAACAGCACGCGCAGCCCGAGACGTTGGAACTCGGCGATCCACTGCGCTGCGCCCGAATAGTACTCATGGTTGCCGGTCACGAGGTAGGTGCCGTAGCGGGCCGAGAGGCGGGACAGCGGCTTCGTGTGATCGGCTAATCGCGCGACGCTGCCGTCGACGACGTCGCCGGTTACCGCAATGACATCGGGCCGCAGCTGATTCACGGCATCGACGATCGCATCGACGTAGCGTGCTTTGATCGTCGCGCCTACATGGATGTCGCTGATCTGTACGATCGTCAGCCCGTCGAGCGCTGCGGGCAGGCCGTCGATCGGCACTTCGACAGCGACGACTTTGGCGCGCCGGCGCGCATTGACGAAGCCAAGCGCCGTCGATAAAACGGCGAGCGCCGGCACGCCGATAGCGGTATCGACGCGCCAGCGATCGATGGACACCGCGTGGTGCCAAAGCGCATCGACGGTGAGCGCCGACGCCAGGACGATCTCGCGCAAAAACGTGAAAACAAGCAGAGACGAGAATAAACCCATCGCAATAGAACCGATCCAGGCGATGCGATCGGAGTGCGGCAGATGCTCGAAGGTCCGAGCGATGATCGCGATCGGCATCAAGCAGCATGAAAGCACCAGTAGACAGGCGGCGAGCAGCTTACCCGACATGCCGATCGGCAAGTCGGGAATGAGGCGCAATCCGACATAGGCGTGCAGCAACGCGCCGATGAGAAACGCGCGCGTAAAGAAGGAGAACCGACGCATGGAGAAAGCCAAATGAGTTGATCGATCACAAGCAAATCCGACTCGAGCACGAGTGGAATGTCTAGAAGCATTGTACTCGCGGCCCCGACGCACGTTCGGCGGGCGGGCAAGGTAGTCAACAGGTGGTTTCCCACGCCGACAAATCGATCTAAGCTACGAATATTCGCGATTCGATTCGTACGCGATTGGCATGGTGAAGGAGAGGAGGGCGAATATGAAAGCCGTCAAATGGGCCCATAGGCCGGCGCATCGTCCTCACCACCTCGACTACGACGGCAGCCACGTCATGCTGCCGCTCGTCGTGCTTTCAGTGATGGCGTTGGCTGTCTACTACATCGTCCGTCGCATGGATCTGCTGGAGATCAGCCGAAGCGCGCTGTTCGACGTCGTGATGGTGTTCGTCGCGCTCGGTATCGCTGGTTTTTTCGGCGTGGCCGGCGCTTGGCTGCGCTCGGATGGCGACGGGAAGAACGAAGGTTTCTGCTTTGTCGGCGCGTTGCTCGGCGCGGTCGTGTTCTATATCGCGCTACTGACTAGCTGACGGCGCGCGCCGCGCGCGCTCGGCACAGCGGCTTTCGAGCGCGGACGCGACAAGCGAACGGAAATCGGCAAGCGTCATGCGATTCGCGCGGCTTCGTCGAACGAGAAGCGCGGGTTGCGCGGGTGCAGCTTCGACGCATCGCCATATCCCAGGTTGATCAGGAAATTCGATTGGATCGTCGTCCGGGCGAAAAAAGCTTCATCCACTTTTGCTGCATCGAAACCCGACATCGGGCCCGCATCCAGCCCGAGCGAGCGCGCGGCCATGATCAGGTAAGCGCCTTGCAGCGAGGCATTGCGAAATGCCGTGGCGCGGATCGCTTCTTCGTTGCCTACGAACCAACTGCGCGCGTCCGCGTGGGGGAACAGTTTCGGCAGCTGTTCATAGAACGCCATGTCCATGCCGACGATGACGGTCACGGGAGCGGCCATCGTTTTTTCGACGTTCCCCGCCGAAAGGGCCGGTTTGAGCTTCGCCTTGGCTTCGGCCGTTTTGACGAAGACGAAGCGGGCGGGGCTCGAGTTCGCCGAGGTGGGGCCGAGAATGGCCAGCGAGAAGATTTGATGAAGCAGGGCATCGTCAACCGGCCTGGGCAGCCAGGCGCTGTGCGTGCGAGCTTCACGGAATAGCTGATCGAGAGCGTCGGCGGAAAGTGGCATGATCGAGATGTGGTGGCCGCAAGCCAAGGTCGTGAGGAGCTTATGATAGCGGCGCAACGGCCGGCCTGCACCCGCTGGGCCGGCGAACGCGCCGGCAAGATTCGAAGTGGCGCAGCCTTTTCTTCATGCGATAAACGTGGCGTGCAAATCGTCGGGTCGATTTGACGACCGATAAGGTGTTGATTGAATGATTGATGACATGTTCGGCGGCGTGCCGCAGGTGGATGTCAGTTGGTATCCGCATTGGTTGTCGCCCGATGAGGCGGCGCTCGCGTTTTCGGCGCTGCTCGAGGAAGTGCAGTGGAAGCAGGATCTCATCAGAACGCCGGGCGGTGTCAAGCCGCTGCCGCGTCTCACCGCATGGCAAGGCGACCCGGGTGCGGTCTACATCTATTCGGGCATTCGCAACGAACCGTGCGAATGGACAACGACCGTTCGTGCCCTAAAGACGCTCGCGGAGGCGACTTGCGAGACGCGCTTCAATAGCGTGCTGCTGAATCGCTACCGGAGCGGAGGGGACAGCATGGGCTGGCACGCTGACCGAGAGCCCGAACTTGGCGAACAGCCGGTCATCGCATCGGTGAGCCTGGGCGTTCCGCGCCGCTTCGACCTTCGGCACAACGAGACGGGACAACTGCGTGCGTTCGAGCTGACGAGCGGTAGCCTGCTCGTGATGCGCGGCCACACCCAGCGCGAATGGCGTCATCGCGTCGCTAAAGCGCCCGGGGTGCGCGGAGAGCGAATCAATTTAACGTTCCGCTGCGTGACGACGAGCGACGGCGCTTAGTGATCGACGACCGAAAGCCGTCGCTCGATCTGGGCACTAC
>JBQCDS010000644.1:0-2374 GCA_051961035.1 Trinickia sp.
CGCCAAGAACCACGAACTGGCGGGCATCGTGAATCATGTGCTGATGGTGTCGCTCAATGCGTCGATCGAGGCGGCGCGCGCCGGCGCCGCAGGCCGGGGTTTTTCGATCGTCGCCGGCGAAGTGCGCGCGCTCGCGACGCGCTCGCAACAGTTGTCGAAGAGCTATCGGGACAGCCTCGATCGGAACGATCTCGTCACCACGGCGACGTTCCAGGACATCCAAGCGGGCGGCAAGATGATCACGGCGGCGCTCAAGAGCGTCGAGGCGCTTGCCCAGCAGTTTCAATCGAAATGGGCGTGAGCGACCCGAAACGGAATTCGACGTGATCAGCCACACAGCCCACGACAGCTTCCAGCGCATCTTTTTTCAAGCTGCGCGCACGCGTTTGACGGTCGACGACGCCCACGCGTGCGAGATCGTTCCGGTCGCGGCACCGGACGACGGCGCCGGCTTCGAACCGAGTTCGGAGGTGTTCGTATTGACGATCGTTTCGATCGACTTTCGGATGCTGCTCGTACTGCGATTCGCCGACGATGACGCCACCCATGCCTATTACGCGGGGCAAGGCGGCGAGCGCACGCTGCGCGACGCGGCAATGGAAATCGGCAACCTTTGCTGCGGCGCCATCAATCAGCAGCTCGTCGAGCATTTTCCCGATCTGGGCATGTCGACGCCTTATTCGCTTTCGAGCGATTGCGTGGGCTATCTCGGCGAGCTGAACCCCAGCCACGTCGCGGCTTACGACATCACGATCGAGCATGCCGCGCGGCTGCGGGCGACCCTATGCATTTGCGCCAGCGTGCCGCTCGATTTCGTCGCGCAGGTCACTGACGTGCATGAAAGCGCCGGCGAACTCGAGCTTTTTTGAGTGTGTTTCTTCTCAACGCGAAAGACTAGGACATGGCAAAGATCTTGTTGGTGGACGATTCGAGCACCGTGCGCGATGAAGTGGCGGGGTTTCTGCGTCGGAACGGTCTCGAAGTGGATACGGCTGTCGACGGCAAGGACGGGCTCGCCAAAGTGAAGACGAACCCGGGGTTGAGGCTCGTGATCAGCGATGTCAACATGCCGAACATGGACGGTTTGACAATGGCCGAAAAAATTCGCGGGGAACTTGCGAATAGCGCCGTCAGCATCGTCATGCTGACGACCGAAAGCAGCCCCGCGATGAAAGAGCGCGGCAAGGCGGCAGGGGTCAAAGGCTGGATCGTCAAGCCGTTCAAGGGCGAGGCCGTGCTCGAGACGTTCCGCAAGCTCGCAGGCTAACGAAGACTGAAGACGCGCGGCAGCCGCGCGTGCCCGACAGGCGGCGCGATTGGACGTTGCGGGGTGGCTGCGTGCGGTCAGCCCGCGACGACGGGTGCCGCTTTTGGCTCATCCTCGATCGAGCGATCGCCACGCCCCTCGGCTAGCAGCGCCTCGCGCAACGCGTCGAGTGCCGCCGAGTCGTGGGTGCGACGCCAGATCAGCAAGGTCTGCACGGTACCGAGCGGCCCGAGCGGGTGGATAGCCACTTCCTGCGCGCCGCCTGGCAGCAATTCGAGCACCGACCGTGGTGCGACCGCCACGCCGACGCCCGCCGCCACGCAGGCGATGATCGCGTGGTAGGAGCCCAGTTCAAGCGTGCGCGCCGGCCGCAGGCCGTGCTCGGCATACCAGCGCTCGACGTAGCTCCGATAGGCGCAGCCACGCTCGAACGCGACGAGCGTCGAGAGCGCACTGTCGTTCGCCGCATGAACCGCGCGATGGCCGCGTGGCGTCAGCATCACCAATTCCTCCTCGAACACCGGAACGGATTCGAAGTCGTCGGTCAGCACGGACGCGTCGGGCGGCGTGGCGACGAGCGCCGCGTCGATCTCGAATTCGCGAACGCGGTCGATCAAGCGGCCCGTGGTGCCCGTGCCGAGTTCCAGTTCAACCTCGGGCCAGCGCTGATGGTACGCCGCGAGTATGCGCGGCAAGCGCGTCGCCGCCACGCTTTCCATCGCGCCCAACGCAAGCCGGCCGCACGGGCGCCCCTCGCGCAGCGCATGGCGTGCTTCGTCGGCCAGCGCAAGCAGGCGCTCGGCGTACGGCAGCAGCGTGCGGCCGGCCGGCGTCAGCACGAGCCGGCGCCCCTCGCGGACGAAGAGTTCCGCGCCTAGCTGCTGCTCGAGCTGCTTGATGCGCATCGTCACATTGGATTGGACGCGGTTGAGCTTCGCAGCAGCGCGCGTTACGCCATTCTCGCGCACCACGGCGCGAAAAATCGTCAAGGCGGCCAGATCCATGATTCTCTCCAGAGGATGCGTTGCATCAATATTATTCATTTTTCATGATCGATGTGGGGAATTACCATCGTACGAAGGCCCATCGATGCCTGCGGGGCGCTGG
>JBQCDS010000645.1:0-2090 GCA_051961035.1 Trinickia sp.
ACCTGCATGTCGATAAGCTGTTCTTCGAGCGTTTCGACTCGCGCCTGCAGTCCCGTACTTGGTGCCGCGGCGGTGGCAGCTGTGGGAGCTGTGGCTTTCACTTTCGATTGCGCCACGGCCGGCGTGACGGCCAGAAGCAGCGTCAGCGCTGCCGCTGAAAACCCGCATACGGTTCGAACCCGCTTAAGCTTAGCCATCCTTCGGCTCTGCTCCGTGTGATTCCCAGAGATTTCGAATTCCATTCAACAACGCTAGCCAATTTCTGATTGAGCGAATGTCAAACGCCGTCGTGCGCTCGATGTCGAGCAAAATCAAATAAAGAGTCACCGGCTTTCTCTGCCGGGCCGGCGATTGCGGCGCGCCATCGCATCATTGCGGTATCTCGCTCGATACGCCCGCTTCGGCGGCAGAAGGCACCATAAACGTCTTCGAGCCCTCGCTCCGCTGGATGCTCGACCGTCGCGGTTCACGGTCCCGCAAATCATTAATGAAAACTTCCGCGTTGCGATTCTCGGCCCGGCACAAAGCCGTCGAGCACCGCGCCAGGCGGTCATCGTTCCCTGCTGCCCTGACGTCGATCCGTGCGGGATCGAGACCTGCCTTGATAAGCAAATCGCGCACGGCTTCGGCACGCTCACGTGAGAGCGTCTTAGCCGCGTGACGATCGTCGCCGTCATCGGTGCGGCCGATAACGGTCACCTTCAGATTCGGGCGTACCTTGAGCCAACGCGCCTGATTCCCGATAACGCTTCGCGCGCGGCCGCCGAGTGTTGCGCTCTTTTCGGCGAAGAAGACGCGATCGCCGACGCTGATGAGAAAGGCGTGGCGGTACTGCATCGTGCGTTCTGCTTCATCAGCGCGAATCGCGGCGCGTTCTTCCTCGTCGTTGTCATGGTCCAAAGAGGCCAGCGCGCGCCTCGCACGCGACGCCTCGGGCGAAGCCGGATAGAGTGCGATGATTTTTTTAAAAAATTTACGTGCCGAATCGGAAGCGTGATCGGCTGCGGCGTCCATGCCGTCGACCAACAGTTCCGCCGGTGTTTCGCCATTGGCACCATTGTCCTCTTCCGCGATCGCCGACAAAGGAAGTGCGAGCATGAAAGCGAATACCGCCGACGCGACGCCAAGCACGATTTTTGAAGAGTACAGTTTGTACATTGTCGGGCACGGGAATTGAATTTCCCGGCCGTTATGATCATCCAATTGGGCCAAACTTTGCCGAATTTTGACGTGTCACGAGCTATTCGTGCAATTGGCTAAAAAGCCCCATGACACCGTACGAAATTCAAATCTGCGAAAAACTAGGCCCCGATCGTCAGCGCTGGCTTACGACACCGCCGCTGTTGAGCACTGTCTGCGCGCGGCGATTCTGCGACCAGCACGAAATGTCGTTGCAGACCGCGACCGGCCGTTCCTTGCCGTAGGAGATCGTCCGAATCCGAGCTCCGTTGATGCCATGCTGAGAAAGGAAATTGCGCACCGTCGTCGCGCGCCGGGCGCCGAGCGCGATGTTGTATTCGCGCGTCCCGCGTTCGTCGGCATGGCCTTCGATGGTGATCGCATACTGCGGATACTGCTGCAGCCACTGGGCCTGCTTGACTAGCGTTTGCTGCGCTTCCGGTGTCAGATCGATCGAGTCGGTCGAGAAGTAGACGATGTCGCCGACGTTCTGCGTGAAGTCGCGCTGCGATCCGGGCGTCGCGGCGCCGTACTTGCCGCTCAAGGCGTCGGGCTGCAACTCTTTATTGCTGGCGCATGCGCCGAGAGTCGCCGCAAGAATCGAAACGGCGGCGAGGCGCAGCCCTAAGCTCCGCGCAATCGTTGCCAGCATTTCGTTTGTCCCTTTCGTCTCGACTGCAACTCTCGGGCAAGCCACATATCGTTTTATTCGCCGGTAAGAGGCAGCCGCTCGTGCTCTAAGCGTTTAGTGGAGCGTTCAGCCGAAAATGTGGCCAATTCCGCGGATTCACAGTGAATTCACATCCATTGTAAGACCGGATTACTGCAAGCCTGGGCGTACCGTCAGCCTGCCGACGATCAGTAGCATCGCGCCGTCATTGTGCGTGTGCGACCAATTCGATTCGTGCGAG
>JBQCDS010000646.1:0-3029 GCA_051961035.1 Trinickia sp.
GCGACAACGAGATGCTGAAGCCTGCCTCGCAGTGCACGCCGATCGTCTATCCGAAGCCCGACGGCAAGCTGACGTTCGATCTGCTTTCATCGGTCTTCCTATCGAATACGAACCACGAGGAAAACCAGCGGGCGCACCTGACGCTGAAAGATCCGGCGGTGCCCGTCGACATCAACCTGCGCACCTATGCCGGGCCAGAAGGCAGATATTGTCCGGCCGCCGTCTATGAATTCGTCAAAAACGAGGACGGCAGCGAACGGCTCGTCATCAATGCGCAGAACTGCGTGCATTGCAAGACCTGCGACATCAAGGATCCGACGCAGAACATCGTCTGGATCACGCCTGAAGGCAGTGGTGGGCCAAACTATGCGAGCATGTAATCCCGGACATCGACGGAGCGCGCAGCCGCGACCGTGGGTCGAGGGTCACACAGCAAAACGCGGCGCTCGTCGAGCAGGGGTTGGCACCAGCCCAGTCGCTCGAAGAACAGGCCCCCTGGCCGAAACATGCCATCGCCGTGTTCGAGCTCGCAAGTCGAGACGCAAAGCTTAACGATTCTCGACAAACCGAGCGCCAAGGAGGCGCTCGAGCGGCAGCGCAACCCGTTGATTGCGGGCGAGGATGTGGCCGTGTCGCAGGTCGAGACCATGGATCAAGCGCTCAACGATCTGATCAACGGCGACTTCGTCCTCGGCGAATATCACTACTCGCTCGCAGTGCTCGGTGACACGCTGCACGCGCTCTCTCGAAATGTCGCGAAGGCGCGCACGCAGATCGCCGACGCCGGGTTTCAGACAAGCAGGACTCCGCCGACGCGCGTCTTCGAGCTGCGGAACCAGGTTTATCGGATCAGTACGATGCTCGGAGCGAGCATCACGGAGCGTGGCGTCGTCCATATGGTAGGCCGATACGTCTTGCATTCACTGGACCCAAGCCCTTCGTCGCCTCCGGGCGAAACGGAATGGCGGCAGTTGACTCTGCCCTTGGGCGCTTGCTAGGTCAATCGTCGTGAATGCGGGCAGCGGTGGCGGTACGGCTTATGGCGCAGCGGTTTCCCGGTCTCCGGTACGTAGGAGCATTGCGACATCTCGGGGTAACCGCGCAAGAGTCTTGTGTTGCAAGGCTGGCAGAGGAGTCTTCGATCCCCTCAGCACCCACCATCGTTCGTGAACAAGCGCTGCTTGGAGCTTCCAAGCAGATCCGCAGTGATCCGCTGTCACACCCGAAAACCCGCGTGGCTATTCGCTCCCGCGGTTTTTTTGTTTGGTGCGCTAAGCTTTGCCGCGCGCGCCCCGAACAGTGAAGGCGTCCCCGAGCCACGCGAAAAGCGCTAACGCAGAACGGCTTGCGCCATACCTGCCAATGCCGAAAGAATGACAACGGCCAGCGGCGGGACTCTCCAGCGAGTCAATAGTGCGAAGCCGGTCGTCGCGACGGCGAAATCCATGTCGGATCGAACAGCACTGGTCCATACCGGCGTATACAAGGCGGTTGCCAGCAGTCCGACGACGGCTGCATTCACGCCTGTTAGCGCCGCTGCCATCGACGGATGTTCGCGAAGCGCCCGCCAGTAAGGCAAAGCGGCAACCACCAGAAGCAATCCCGGCAAGAAGATTCCCACCACCGCAAGCAGCGCGCCGTAGCCGTGGTTGGGTGCGCTGCTCATGACCCATCCAAGGAACGCGGAAAACGTGAAGAGCGGACCGGGTACGGCCTGAGCGGCGCCGTAACCCGCAAGATATGCGCTTGATGTGACCCAACCGCTGGCGACGGTTTCGTTTTGCAATAATGGCAACACCACGTGACCGCCGCCGAACACGAGCGCGCCCGACCGGTAGAAGGCCTGGAATACGCGGATAGAATGGGTCGGGTCAAGTGCGACAAGAACGGGTAGGCCAAAAAGCAGCGCACCGAAGAGAGCGAACGCAGTGACGCCGGCCGTACGGGAAATGCGAAACTCGCCTGCATGCGGTCGCTGCCCGCCCATGCTTATGGTTCCGGTGGCCCGGCACAGCACTGTGCCTAAAACCGCGCCCATGGCAATCACGAGCAACTGCGCGTATGCCGTCGTCGACAGAGCGAGCATTGCGATCGACGCTAGGGCGATGCCAGCGCGGCGATGGTCGGGGCACAAACGACGCGCCATATCCCACACGGCTTGAGCCACCACTGCGACGGCGACGAGCTTGAGCCCGTGAACGAGGCCCGTCCCCACGGGGCCGTTTAACTCCGGAGCGGCGACGGCGAACGCGATCAGCAGCGCAACGGATGGCAATGTAAAGCCGCACCATGCGGCCACGCCGCCGAGCCAGCCCGCGCGAAGCAGCCCAATCGAAAAGCCGACCTGACTACTCGCGGGGCCGGGCAGAAACTGGCAGAGACCAACCAAGTCAGTGAATGTTTCATCGTCCAGCCACTGCCGCCGTTCCACGAATTCGCGACGGAAATAGCCGATATGCGCGATCGGACCGCCGAAGGACGTCAATCCCAACTTCAAGAACGCCAATAAGACTTCAAACAGGGATGCCGTGCGACTTGGGGAGAGCGTCGACGTGCTTGCTTTCATAGAATTCAAGATTTCCAGGCGCGGGGAAGAGGGATCTAAGCGCCCGAGGATGATAGCGTACCGAGAGGCCCACGCACCGAATGTCCTGGCGCATAGGCCGAAGCGCCGCGTGGATTCGCAGGCTTCGATCAGGCCGGCGCAGGTTCGCTGTGAAGCACCGACACCGCCTCCTGTGCAATCACTTGCTCTTCGTCCGTAGCGATGACGAGAACCGCCGGACCGGTTGCGGAGCAACTGATGACGCGCGCGTTGCGCTCGTTTGCCCGAGCATCGATTCGCATTCCAAGCCATGCCAAACGTTCGCAGACCGACGCGCGGATCGAAGGTTGGTGTTCGCCGATCCCGGCCGTAAAGACGAGTGCATCGAGACCGCCGAGCGACGTCGCGAGCCTTGCGACTTCGCCGGCAATGCGAAAGGCGAACAGATCGATCGCTTCCCGCGCCTGCGGCGCTGCGCTGGCCA
>JBQCDS010000647.1:0-2309 GCA_051961035.1 Trinickia sp.
AAAAGCGGAAGATTCGGCATGCTGGAGTCGCTCGTTGGGGTTCGCTCGAATAAGGTGGACGCACGGATGCGAGAAGCAGGTGCGGACAAAAGGGTGGACGAAAGCGCAGATGGCCATTGAACCGCCGCGGCAGGCCCGAGACGATCGAGCCCGAGCGCTCGCGCGCATCGCACGGAACAAATTCAATGGCCGCCGAATTCCGTCACCGTGTAAAGCGACAACCCGCTCTCGCGCAGCAGCGTGGAGCCGCCGAGATCGGGCAGATCGACGATCGCCGCGCCTTCGACCACGACGGCACCAAGCCGCTCGAGCAGCTTCTTGCCGGCCATCATCGTGCCGCCCGTTGCGATCAAGTCGTCGACGATCACAACGCGCTCGCCCGCCTTGCATGCGTCCTCGTGGATTTCGACCGTGGCCGTGCCGTACTCGAGCGAATACGATTCGGAAACGGTCTTGTACGGCAGCTTGCCGATCTTGCGGATCGGGATGAAGCCGATGTTCAGCTCGTAGGCGACGATCGGCGCGATGATGAAGCCGCGCGCGTCCAGGCCGGCCACATAGTCGAGTTTCGCTTCCACATAGCGCTCGATGAAAAGATCGACGAGCACGCGCAGCGCTTTCGGCCGCTGGAGCAGCGGCGTGATGTCGCGAAACTGCACGCCGGGCAGCGGCCAATCGGGAACCGTGCGAATTTGGCTCTTGATGAACGCGGGGGCGTCGAGGGGCGCGTCCGCGGGCGCATGGGACATGAAATTCTCCGCTTGCGGGGTTCGCTCGCGCTCAGCGGGCGAATCATAGGATATGAATGGAATGGAAGGGCGGCCGCCTCATACCGCCGACACGCCGGCGCGACGGTTGCGCAGCAGCCGCTCCTCGGCTAGCGCGAGCGCTTCCGGCAGCCCGCGCAATACGAGGATGTCGGCCTCCCGAAGCTTCGTCTCGGGGCCGGGTTCGACGCCGCGAATGCCGTGGCGCCGAATGGCCGTGACCTCGACGCCCATCGATGCGAGCCCGAGCTCGTCGAGCGTGCGTCCGACCGCGTCGGCATTGCCGTCGACCGCCACCGATTGTAGCCGCACCTGGTCGTGTCCGTCCTCGTCGCCCAGATCGTCGGCGCCGTGAAAGTAGCCGCGCAGCAGGCTATAGCGCGCGTCGCGCATTTCCTCCACGCGCCGCACGACGCGCCGCATCGGCACGCCCATCAGCACGAGCGTGTGCGACGCGAGCATGAGGCTGCCCTCGACGATCTCGGGAATGACCTCCGTCGCGCCGGCCGCGAGCAGCTTTTCCAAATCGGCATCGTCGACGGTACGTACGATAACGGGCAGCGCCGGCTCGAGCTCGTGCACGTTGTGCAGCACGCGCAATGCCGACGGTGTATTCGCGTAGGTGATGGCCACGGCCGCAGCGCGATGGATGCCGGCCGAGACGAGCGATTCGCGTCGCGCGGCATCGCCGAACACCACCGATTCGCCGGCCGCGGCCGCGGCCGCGACGCGATCGGGATCGAGATCCAGCGCCACGTAGGAAAGCCCTTCGTGCTCGAGCATGCGCGCAAGGTTCTGCCCGGCTCGACCGTAGCCGCAGATGATGACGTGACTGTGTTGCCGCAGGCTTTGCGTGGCGATGCGCGTCATCTGCAACGACTGCTGCATCCATTCCGTCGAGGAAAGCCGCAGCACGATGCGGTCGGCGTTTTGAATCATGAACGGCGCGGCGAGCATCGACAGCAGCATCGCCGCCAAGATCGCCTGCAAGGTCGCCGCCTCGACCAGGTGCTTATCCAAGATCAGATTGAGCAGCACGAAGCCGAACTCGCCCGCTTGCGCGAGCCCGATGCCCGTACGCATCGCGACGCCCGGCGTCGCGCCGAACAGCCGCGCGAGCCCCGTGATCATGACGATCTTGAGCAGCACCGGCGCGATCAAAAACGCCAGCACGAGCAGCGGATGCGCAATGAGCACGCGCGGATCGAGCAGCATGCCGGTCGTCACGAAGAACAGGCCGAGCAGCACGTCGCGAAACGGCTTGATGTCCTCTTCCACCTGATGGCGATAAGGCGTCTCGGCGATCAGCATACCGGCAATGAACGCGCCCAGCGCGAGCGAGAGGCCGAACTTGTCCGTGATGAACGCCGCGCCAAGGGTGACGAGCAGCAGGTTGAGAATGAACAGTTCCTGCGAGCGGCGCCGCGCGACCACGTTGAACCAGCGCGTCATGAAACGCTGTCCGACGATCAGGAGCAGCGACAGCGCGACGACGATCTTGATCGCGGCGACGCCGAGCGCATTGACGAGGTCTTTTGAGTC
>JBQCDS010000648.1:0-15220 GCA_051961035.1 Trinickia sp.
CCGGCGAAACAGTTGCGGCGCCATCGTCGTTTTGCCATGCGGCGCGAGCTTGACGCCGTATTCGGCGACAAAGTCCTGCATCCATTTGAGGTTGTGCTCGATACGATCTGCGTAGAGCACGGCGGCCGGCAGGCTGACATCCTCCTCGAGCAGGTTCCATTCGAGATTCGCCGCGCTCTCGAGCGGCACGCTCGTGCTCGGCACCATACCGAGGCCCTTACCGAGCGGATCGATGGAGGCAGCGGAGAAGCTCGTCATCGTCAATGTCATGGCAGTGATCCCGATTCGGTGATGCGTCGGCGTAAACAGCCGGCGTTCGGGCTCCAATGGTACCGAAATTACGAGTACGATTCTCGGCAAGCCGGCGCCCGGTCGCTCCCGCCCCCCGCGCTGTGCCCGCACTCGGAGACGAACCATGCATTCTCACCCCGAAGCCGCCGATACGCTCATCTACGGCGCCACGCTCTACGACGGCACCGGGAAACCGCCCGTCGTGCGCGATGTCGCGATTCGAGGCGACAAGATCGCGGCCGTCGGCAATCTGTCGAACTGGATCGCCGAGCAAATCATCGAGGCCGACGGGCGTGCGCTGGCGCCGGGTTTCATCGACGTCCATACGCACGACGACATCCACGCGATCGCAGAGCCGCAGATGCTGCCCAAGCTCTCCCAAGGCGTAACGACGGTGATCGTGGGCAACTGCGGCATCAGCGCGTCGCCCGTGTCGCTCAAAGGCGACCCGCCCGACCCGATGAACCTGCTCGGCGCACGCGATGCGTTTCGCTTTCCCACGTTCGGTGCGTATGTCGACGCGGTGAACGCCGTCGGTCCGGCCGTCAACGTGGCGGCGCTCGTCGGCCACACGGCCTTGCGCAGCAACCATATGGACCGGCTCGATCGCGCCGCCACGGCCGGGGAGATCGACGCCATGCGGGCGCAACTTGTCGAAGCGCTCGAGCACGGCGCGCTCGGCCTCAGTTCCGGGCTGGCCTATGCGTCCGCGTTCAGCGCGCCGACCGAGGAGGTGATGGCGCTTGCCGAGCCGCTCGCGCAAGCGGGCGCGCTCTACGCCACGCACATGCGCACGGAGTTCGACGCGATCCTCGATGCGTTCGACGAAGCGTGCCGCATCGGCCGTCATGCACGTGTGCCCGTTGTCATTTCGCATCTGAAATGCGCGGGACCGGCCAACTGGGGACGCAGCGCCGAAGTGCTTGCCTCGCTCGAGCGCGCGCGCACGGCGCAGCGCGTCGGCTGCGACTGTTATCCGTACGACCGCAGTTCCACGACGCTCGACCTCAAGCAAGTCACAGGTGATATCGATATCACGGTGACATGGTCGACGCCGCATCCCGAGGAAGCGGGCAAGCGGCTCTCGGCGATCGCCAGCAAGTGGGGCGTGACGCAGCAAGAGGCGGCCGCGCGCTTGCAGCCGGCCGGTGCGGTCTACCACAACATGTCGGAAGACGACGTGCGCCGGATTCTCGCTCACCCGGCGACGATGGTGGGCTCCGACGGTTTGCCGAACGACCCGCTTCCGCATCCCCGGCTATGGGGCACGTTTCCGCGCGTGCTCGGACATTACGCGCGCGATGTTCAGCTGATGCCGCTCGAGGAGGCCGTGCACAAGATGACAGGGTTATCGGCGCGGCGTTTCGGGCTCGAGAAGCGCGGCGAGATCCATGTCGGCTATCACGCGGATCTCGTGCTGTTCGATCCGGCGCGCGTGCACGATGCGGCGACGTTCGAGAACCCGTGCCAAGAGGCCGATGGGATCGATATGGTTTGGGTGGGGGGCGTGCTGTCGTATCGGGATCGCGAGCCCACGGGCGACCGTGGCGGGCGGTTCGTGCCGCGCGGCGCGAGGGCGGCCGGCGATGCGCATGCGGGCGTGGGCGGTGCGCCCGGCGAGCCTGCTGGCGAGCCTGCTGGCGAGCCTTCCGGCGCGCCTTTCTAACGTGCGTGGCTTTCTAACGTGCGTGCCGACGAACCGGCCGATTCCGATGACGATGAATCGGCCGCCCCGTCATGTCGGCATTGCGCTTCCGGGCAACGAATGATGCTGGGCCGCGCTGGGCGATGCTCCGCGGGGCGCGTTACTGCCGCGCCGTGCGCGCGTTGTCGGGCATCGGCAGGTTGTAGTTGGTCCGGAACGGATTGATGTCGAGGCCGCCACGGCGCGTATAACGGGCGTAGACGGCGAGCTTCACCGGACGGCATTCGCGCATGATGTCGATGAAAATGCGCTCGACGCATTGCTCGTGAAAGCCCGTGTGCGAACGATACGAAATGATGTAGCGCAGCAGCCCCGCATGATCGATCTGCGGGCCGACGTAATGGATCTGCACGCTGCCCCAATCGGGCTGGCCGGTCACGGGGCAGTTCGATTTCAGCAGGTTCGAATACAGCGTCTCTTCCACGGGCGCTTCGCCCTCGGCGGCTTTCAGCAGCGTCGCATCGGGCTCGTAGATATCGGCATCGAGATCGAGGCGGTCGAGCGACAGCCCATCGAACTCGTCGAATTCAAGCTTCTTGAATTCGGCCGGCGTCGCGAGATGGACCGAAACGCTCGCGCCGCAGGCTGCCGACACATCGCGTTTGAGCATGTCGCGAAGTGCGTCGACCGACTCGACGCGCGTCTGCGCGAACGATCCCAAGTAAAGCTTGAACGACTTCGATTCGACGATGTTCGGCGATTCGGCCGGCACGAAGAAGGTCGCGATGGCGATTTGCGGCTTGCCGCGCATGTTGAGCCAGGACAGCTCGTAGGCATTCCAGATATCGGTGCCGAAGAAGGGCAGCGAGGCCGTGATGCCGATCGCCTCGCGCGCGCGGCTGCGGGCGATCGGAAACAAGAGCGTCGGGTCGTACTGCTCGGTGTAGGTCGTGCTCTTGCCGAGCGGCGAGTGTTCGGGAGTCATTGCGTTCGGTGATGGAGGGCCAGGGCGAGGTTCGGCTCGCGTTCATCCAAGAAACAGCCGATAGACCGGGTTCGCGCTTTCGTCCCAATACGGATAGCCGAGCGTCGACAGGAAACGCTGGAACGCCTCGTTGTCGGCCAGCGGCACTTGGACGCCGACGAGAATCGAGCTGTAGTCCGCGCCTTGATTGCGATAGTGAAAGAGGCTGATGTTCCAATCGGGCGCCATCGAGGAAAGAAACTTCATCAGCGCGCCGGGGCGCTCGGGGAATTCGAAGCGGAACAGGCGCTCGTCGCGCGCAAGCGGCGAACGGCCGCCGACCATGTAGCGAATGTGCTGCTTCGACAGTTCGTCGTCCGTGAGATCGACGGCGGAAAAGCCGTGCGCCTCGAACGTTTGCGCGATCGACGCCGATTCGCCGCGGCTCTTGATTTGCACGCCCACGAAGATATGCGCTGCGCTCGCGTCGGCGATCCGGTAGTTGAATTCCGTGACGCTGCGCTCGCCGCCCACGAGTTCGCAAAAACGCCTGAAGCTGCCGCGTTCCTCGGGGATCGTCACGGCGAAGACGGCTTCGCGCGCTTCGCCCACTTCGGCGCGTTCGGCGACGAAGCGCATGCGGTCGAAATTCATGTTCGCGCCCGAGGTCACTGCCACGAGTGTTTGCCCCGTCACGCCCGTACGTTCGGCATATTGCTTCGCACCGGCCACCGAAAGCGCACCGGCCGGCTCGAGCACGCTGCGGGTGTCTTGGAAGACATCCTTGATCGCGGCGCACAGCGCATCCGTGTTGACGGTGAGAACGTCGTCGAGATGTTGGCGGCACAGGCGAAACGTTTCTTCGCCCACGAGCTTGACGGCCGTGCCGTCGGAAAAGAGGCCCACTTCCGGCAAAGTCACGCGCTCGCCGGCGCCGATCGAGCGCGCCATCGCACATGAATCGTCGGTCTGCACGCCGATTACTTTGATGTCGGGGCGCACAGCCTTGACATACGCGCCGATGCCCGCCGCGAGCCCGCCGCCGCCGATCGGTACGAAAATCGCATGGATCGGCGCCTGGTGCTGGCTCAGGATTTCCATCGCCACCGTGCCTTGGCCCGCGATCACGTAAGGATCGTCGAACGGGTGCACGAACGTGAGCCCTCGTACCTTCTGCAACTCGATCGCATGCGCGTAAGCGTCGCTGTACGATTCGCCGGCTTGCACGACCTCGACGGTGGGCCCGCCGTGCGCGCGCACGGCATCGACCTTCACCTGCGGCGTGGTGACCGGCACGACGATGACCGCTTTGACGCCGAGCCGCGCGGCCGAATAGGCCACACCTTGCGCATGATTGCCGGCCGAGGCCGTGATCACCCCGCGCGCGAGGGCATCGGGCTCGATGTGGACCATCTTGTTGTAGGCCCCACGCAGCTTGAACGAGAAGACAGGTTGATTGTCCTCGCGCTTCAAATAGACGCGATTGTCGAGGCGTGCCGAGAGGTTGCGCGCGGGTTCGAGTTCCGTCTCGCGCGCGACGTCGTAGACACGGGCGGTCAGGATTTTCTTCAGGTAATCGTGGGAAGACGAGGACATGGGCGTAGGTAGGCGCGCGGACGAATCGCGTGGCGTGGAGAGGCGAAAACGTCAATGATAGCGCCAACGAGCGCCGGGTTCCGCCACGATGCATTGACCGAACGGCCGGTCGGCGAAGGGGCGCAACACGCTCGCGCCGCATTTTGGTGCGCCGTTTCGGTGAGCGCGGCAAGGCACGGGACACAGCAACGCGCAGCCATATGATGCGGTAGAATTCCGTTTTACACCCAGGACCGGATAATGCGCTGGCAGCTACGGACGGCCACACTCACCCCAGCCCCGCGGGAAGCGCGCCCCGCGGCGCAGCGGCACGCCCGTCGCGCACGATCGTGCGGCTAGCGCCCTTCTGATGCGAGCCGGCTCCGCTCGCGCCTATCCGCGCCGTGAGCCCTCGCTGCCGACGCCCAGTTTCAAGTAAATCATTGCGCGTGACGCGCATTGCCGTTCGCAAACGTCGATGGACGTGTTGCCCGGCTCATCGATCCGTCCGACCATGAACGCACCTCAAGTCTTCGATCCGCACGGCGCCCCGGCTGCCGTCGCCGCCGACACCGAACCGCGCTTGCGCGAGATCCCGTACAACTACACGTCGTTTTCCGACCGTGAGATCGTCATCCGTTTGCTCGGCGACGAAGCGTGGAAGGCGCTCGACGGCCTGCGCGCCGAGCGTCGCACCGGCCGCTCCGCCCGGATGCTCTACGAGGTGCTCGGCGATATGTGGGTCGTGCGCCGCAATCCGTATCTGCAAGACGATCTGCTCGACAATCCCAAGCGCCGCGCCCTGCTGATCGAGGCGTTGAACCACCGCTTGAACGAGATCGAGAAGCGCCGGCGCGCCGATCTGATCGAGCATGGCGACGAAGCCGGGCTCGAGCGCGCTTCGCGCGTGGAAATGCTCGTGGTCGCGGCACGCCGCGCCGTCCAGGCATTCGAGGTCGAATTCGGCGCGATGGCCGAACTGCGCCGCCGCGCGATGAAGGTGCTCGGCCGCTGCACGCAGAAGGACAACATTCGCTTCGACGGCCTCTCACGCGTGTCGCACGTCACCGATGCGACCGATTGGCGTGTCGAGTATCCGTTCGTCGTGCTGACGCCCGACAGCGAAGCGGAGATCGCGCGTCTCGTGAAGGCCTGCTTCGAACTCGAGCTGACGGTGATCCCGCGCGGGGGCGGTACCGGCTACACGGGCGGCGCCGTTCCGCTCACGCCGTTCTCGGCTGTCATCAACACGGAAAAGCTCGAGCAGCTTGGCGCCGTGGAGCTGACCGAGCTGCCCGGCGTGGCCACGAAAGTGCCGACGATCTTCTCGGGCGCCGGCGTCGTTACGCGGCGCGTGACGGAGGCGGCCGAGGCCGCCGGCTATGTGTTCGCCGTGGATCCGACGTCGCTCGACGCGTCGTGCATCGGCGGCAACGTGGCCATGAACGCGGGCGGCAAGAAAGCCGTGTTGTGGGGCACCGCGCTCGATAATCTCGCCTGGTGGCGCATGGTCGACCCGCAGGGCGATTGGCTCGAAGTGACGCGGCTCGAACACAACCGCGGCAAGATCCACGACGTCGACGTGGCGAGCTTCGAAATCAAATGGTTCGACGGCGATGCCGCGCCCGGCGAACGCCTGCTGCGCACGGAAACGCTCTCGATCGAAGGCCGGCGCTTTCGCAAGGAAGGCCTTGGCAAGGATGTGACCGACAAATTCCTCGCGGGCCTGCCTGGCGTGCAGAAGGAAGGATGCGACGGGCTTATCACCTCCGCGCGCTGGGTGCTGCACAAGATGCCGGCCCATACGCGCACCGTCTGCCTGGAATTCTTCGGCCAGGCGCGCGACGCGATTCCGAGCATCGTCGAAATCAAGGACTACCTGTTCGAGACGTCCAAGCGCGGCGGCGCAATCCTCGCCGGCCTCGAACACCTTGACGAACGCTACTTGCGCGCCGTCGGTTACGCCACGAAATCGAAGCGCAATGCGTTTCCGAAGATGGTGCTGATCGGCGACATCGTGGGCGACGACGCCGATGCCGTAGCCACCGCTACCTCCGACGTCGTGCGCATGGCGAACGGCAAGAGCGGCGAAGGCTTCGTCGCCGTTAGCGCCGAGGCGCGCAAGCGCTTCTGGCTCGATCGCAGCCGCACGGCCGCCATCGCCAAGCACACGAACGCGTTCAAGATCAACGAAGACGTCGTGATTCCGCTGAACCGCATGGGCGAGTACACGGATGGCATCGAGCGGATCAACATCGAGCTCTCGCTGAAGAACAAGCTGCAGCTCGTCGATGCCCTCGAAACGTTCTTCAAGGGCGGCAACCTGCCGCTCGGCAAGACCGACGACGCGAACGAAATCCCGAGCGCCGAGTTGCTGGAGGACCGCGTTCAACAAGCGCTCGCGCTGCTTGCACGCGTGCGTGCGCGCTGGTCGTTCGCGCGCGACAAGCTCGACCTGTCGCTGCGCGAGGCACAGCATTACCTCGTCCAACTCGGCTACGAAGCGCTGGCCGAGAAGTTCGCCGATCGCGTCGACGAGCAACCGGGCGCGACCGTCTTCCACGTGCTGCAAGACCGCACGATCCGTGCATCGTGGAAGCAGGAGATTCGCGCCGAGCTGCGTCAGATCTTCAACGGCGGCGAGTTCAAGCCCATTCTGGACGAAGCCCAGGCGATCCATAAGAAGGTGCTGCGCGCGCGCGTCTTCGTCGCGCTGCACATGCATGCGGGCGACGGCAACGTTCATACGAACATCCCCGTCAACTCCGATAACTACGAGATGCTGCAAGACGCGCACAAGGCCGTCGAGCGCATCATGAAGCTCGCGCGTTCGCTGGACGGCGTGATCTCGGGCGAACATGGCATCGGCATCACGAAGCTCGAGTTCCTGACCGAGGCCGAAATCGCCGATTTCCGGGCCTACAAGGAGCGCATCGATCCGCACGGGCGCTTCAACAAAGGCAAGCTGCTGCCTGGCGCGGATTTGCGCAATGCCTACACGCCGAGCTTCGGCCTGATGGGCTACGAATCGCTGATCATGCAGCAGTCGGACATCGGAGCGATCGCCGATTCGGTGAAGGACTGCCTGCGCTGCGGCAAGTGCAAGCCGGTGTGCGCCACGCATGTGCCGCGCGCGAATCTGCTCTACAGCCCGCGCAACAAGATTTTGGCCACGTCGCTGCTGATCGAGGCGTTCCTGTACGAGGAGCAGACACGCCGCGGCGTCTCGATCAAGCACTGGGACGAGTTCAACGACGTGGCGGACCACTGCACCGTTTGCCACAAGTGCGTGACGCCGTGTCCGGTCAAGATCGACTTCGGCGACATGTCGATGAACATGCGCAACTTGCTGCGAAAGATGGGCAAAAAGAAGTTCAACCCGGGCGCGGCCGCGGGCATGTTCTTCCTCAATGCGACCAATCCGCAGACGATCAACGTCGCCCGCGCGGCGATGATGGGCGTTGGCTACAAGGTGCAGCGCCTCGGCAACGATCTGCTGAAAAACTTCACCAGGAAGCAGACGGCGCATCCGCCCGCGACAACCGGGCGTGCGCCCGTGGTGGAGCAGGTGATCCACTTCGTCAACAAGAAGATGCCGGGGAACTTGCCGAAGAAAACGGCGCGCGCGCTGCTCGACATCGAAGACAACAAGATCGTCCCGATCATTCGCAATCCGAAGACGACGACCGTCGATTCTGAGGCGGTGTTTTATTTCCCGGGTTGCGGCTCCGAGCGGCTCTTTTCGCAGGTCGGGCTCGCGACGCAGGCGATGTTGTGGGAGGCGGGCGTCCAGACGGTGCTGCCACCCGGCTATCTGTGCTGCGGCTACCCGCAGCGCGGCGCCGGGCAGTACGACAAGGCCGAAAAGATCGTGACGGACAACCGCGTGCTGTTCCATCGGGTGGCCAACACGCTGAATTACCTCGACATCAAGACCGTCGTCGTCTCGTGCGGAACCTGCTACGACCAACTAGCCGGCTATGAATTCGACAAGATCTTCCCGGGCTGCCGAATCATCGACATCCATGAATTCTTGCTCGAGAAGGGGATGAAGCTCGATGGCGTCAGCGGCACGCGCTACATGTACCACGACCCATGCCATACGCCGATCAAGACGATGGATCCCGTCAAGCTCGTCAACGAGCTGATGGGCTCGGCGAACGACGGCTACACGATTGCGAAGAACGAACGATGCTGCGGCGAATCCGGCACGTTCGCCGTGGCCCGGCCCGACATCGCGACCCAGGTTCGCTTCCGCAAGGAGGAAGAGATCCGCAAGGGGGCGGCCAGGCTGCGCGAGATCCCGGTGACGTCGCCCGCGTCGAACGGGGCGGGCGCGCAGGCGGCGGCTGCCACGAACGGCGGGGCCGACATCAAGGTGCTGACGAGCTGCCCGTCGTGCCTACAAGGTTTGTCGCGCTACAACGAGGATGCTGACGTGCAAGCCGATTACATCGTCGTCGAAATGGCGCGCCACATTCTGGGCGAGAACTGGATGGCCGAATACGTCGAACATGCCAATAATGGCGGGATCGAGCGCGTACTGGTGTAACGGCACCCACGTGCGGGGCGTTAAGGTGTACAACGCTTTGGCGGGCCATGGCGCTTGATTGAGCTTGATGGCGCTTCATGGCGCTTCATGGCGAATGGCGCGTGTTTACCGGCGTTGGCCGACACCAGGGGACGATGATGGTTTGCGTATTTTGCCGTGAGGAAGGCGGGGTCGTGCTCTGGCAGGACGACGCGCTGCGCGTCGTATTGGCCGACGAGCACGACTACCCGGGCTTTTGCCGCGTGATTTGGAATGCGCACGTGGCGGAATTTTCGGATTTGCAAGCGGCCGAGCGCCAGCGGGTCATGCTTGCCGTGTATGCGGCCGAGCGTGCGGTACGGCGCGTGCTGTCACCCGATAAAGTGAATCTGGCGAGCCTCGGCAATCAGGTGCCGCATGTGCATTGGCACGTGATCCCGCGTTTCACGAACGACGCGCACTTTCCGCTGCCGATTTGGGCGCCCAGGCAACGATCCGTTTCCGAAGCGCTGCTCGCGCAGCGGCGCGCGCAGGCCACCCTCATTGCCGAGGCGTTGCGGCAGGAGATGGCGCAGGCGATCGAGTGAGCGCGCTTGGCGCGTCGAAAGCCTGCGGCCGTGGATTTGGAATGAGAGGCAACACAATGAGCGGACTGACTTCCGAGACACCGGTGCCGACCGGCATCGTCGTTCATGCGAAATCGCGCGCGCTGGAGCTGCAGTATGCGAGCGGCCAGAGCTATCGCATCCCTTTCGAATTGCTGCGCGTTTATTCTCCGTCGGCCGAGGTGCGCGGACACGGGCCGGGACAAGAGACGCTTCAGACGGGCAAGCGCGACGTGACGATCGTCTCGATCGACGGCGTGGGCCATTACGCGCTGCAACCGACGTTTTCGGACGGCCATGCCACGGGCATCTATTCTTGGGATTTGCTGTACGACCTGGCGACGCGCCAGGAGGAGCTTTGGCAAGCGTACTTCGACAAGCTTGCCGCCGCAGGGGTCGAGCGCGACGCGCCGATGCCGGCCGATGCCCCGAGCGGCCACGGCCACGGCCATTGTCATTGAAATAAAACGCGGAGGAAAACGCGATGAGCAAGACCCACTTCGGCTTCGAGACCGTCGACGAGCAGGACAAGGCGAAGAAGGTGGCGGGCGTGTTCCACTCGGTGGCCACGAACTACGACCTCATGAACGATTTGATGTCGGGCGGGCTGCACCGCGTCTGGAAACAATTCACGATCGCGCAAGCGAACGTGCGCCCGGGCTTCAAAGTGCTCGACATCGCGGGCGGCACGGGCGACCTGTCGAAGGCGTTTGCGAAGCAGGCCGGACCGAGCGGCGAAGTCTGGCATACCGACATCAACGAATCGATGCTGCGCGTGGGGCGCGACCGCTTGCTCGACCGCGGCATCGTCACGCCGTCGCTGCTGTGCGACGCGGAGAAAATCCCATTCCCGGATAACCACTTCGATGTGGTGACCGTCGCCTTCGGGTTGCGCAACATGACGCGCAAGGAAGTGGCCATTTCCGAGATGCGCCGCGTGCTCAAGCCGGGCGGCCGCTTGCTTGTCCTCGAGTTCTCGAAGGTATGGCAGCCGTTGAAGAAGGCCTACGACGTGTATTCGTTCAAGGTATTGCCGTGGCTTGGCTCCAGATTCGCGAAAGATGCCGATAGTTACCGGTATCTTGCCGAATCGATCCGGATGCATCCGGACCAGGACACATTGAAAACGATGATGGAGCAGGCCGGGCTCGACGCCGCGAAATATTACAATCTGTCAGCCGGCGTGGTAGCCTTGCACGTGGGGGTGAAATATTAGATCCCCTAAACCATTGTTTTCATAGGAAATACCGACATGGCCGATTCGCTTTTGCATCCTTCCAAACAGCTTTCACGGCGTTTTACGAAGCGAATCCGGCTCTTTACCGTCGCGACGATGATCGCGGCCGGCACGCTGGTCACGCTCGACGCCGAGGCCAAACGCATGGGCGGCGGCCGCAGCATCGGGCGTCAGTCGCATTCGATGCAGCGCGACAGTGCGCCGCCGGCGCAGCAATTGGGGCCGTCGGGGCGCACCGCGCAGCCTGGCACGCAACCGGGCACGGGTGCTCAGGCGCAGCGTGCCCAGGCTACCCCGGGCGCTCCGGCCGCCGCGCCCGCGCGTTCGCGCTGGCTCGGCCCGATCGCCGGCCTCGCGGCCGGTCTCGGAATTGCCGCGCTGCTCTCGCATTTTGGCCTGGGCGGTGCATTCGCGGGCGCGATGGCGAACGTTATCGTCGTCGCGCTGATGGCGATGGTCGGAATCTGGCTCGTGCGAAAGCTGCTGTCGCTGCGGCGCAAGAACGGCACGGCGGCGCTCGCCACGGCGGGCGGCGCGTTGCCGATGGGCCGCGAGGCTTTTGGCGCCGGGCATGACGCGCCAGCATCGAGCGCCGGTGGCACTAGCGTATCGGCGGATGGTGCGCGCGCGGCCTTTGAGCGCCCGGCCGATTTCGATGAAGCTGCCTTCCTGCATCACGCCAAGGTCAATTTTGTGCGTCTGCAAGCTGCATGGGATGCCGGCAATCTCGCTGACATCCGCGCATTTTCGACGCCCGAGATGTTCGCCGAACTGAAGCTCGACCTCGATGCGCGGGCGGGCGAGCGCAATGTGACCGACGTCGTACAGCTCGATGCCCAGTTGGTCGATCTCGACGAAGATGCGTTCGAGTACCGCGCGAGCGTGCGCTACACCGGCCTGATCCGCGAGGCATCCGGCGAGGCGGCGCAGCCGTTCGACGAAACGTGGCAGTTGAACAAGCCCAAGCGCGGCGGCGACGGCTGGGTGCTTGCGGGCATCCAGCAGGGCCAACCTGGCCAAGAAGCGCACTAGAAGGCTGATTCGTTAGCCCCACATAGGCCGGCTCATGCTTACGCTCGATGGGCCACCGCTGCCGCCTCCGTCACCTTCCGAGTTCATCAATCCGATGGCTGGGAGCCGATATCGCTAACGTGCCGCCCACGATGGAGGCCGCGCTGCGCCGCTGCGTTAGCACCGCGGCATCGGGCGCTACAATAGAGGCCCGCGTTGGCTGCCGCCCGCGCGGGCTTTTTATTGCTCCCCGATGACTCTTGCCGCCAAGCCCTTTGCCTCTGCCGTCAATCACTTGCTCGCTCGCGAAGCGTGGGCGCGCGAGCGCCTCGCCCCGTACGCGGGCAAGACGGCGCGTCTTGCGTTCTCGTCGATCACCCTGACGCTCGTCGTGGAATCGGACGGCTATCTGCGCGCGGTCGACGAAATCGATGCGCGTGCCGTCGACGTATCGCTCGCCGTTGCACCGGACGCGTTGCCGGCCTTCATGCAGGGCGGCCAGGCTGCGGTGATGAAACACGTGAAGATCGAAGGTGACGCCGAATTCGCCACGCAGCTTGCGAAGCTGGCCGAGCATTTGCGCTGGGAGCCCGAGGAAGACTTGGCGAGGCTGATCGGCGACGCGCCGGCGCATCGCGCCGCCGAGATCGTGCGCGCGGCCGGTGAGCAGGCGCTTCGAGCCGGCCGCGGCTTGCGCGATTCAATTGCCGAATATCTGCTCGATGAAAGCCCGCAGCTCGTGCGCCGCGGTGCGCTCGACGCGTTCAACAGCGAACTGGCGCGCGCGCGCGATGCGCTTGCCCGCGTCGAAAAGCGCGTCGAACGCCTGGACCAGCACCCGCGTGCGCGCCAGGCCGGCCCCTTGCGCCGCGTGCAATAGCGAGCGGGCCAACCATGCGTCTATTGCGTTTCATCAAGATCGTCTACACCGTCTGGCGCTTCGGGCTGGACGAGATGATGCTGAGCCGCCTCAGCGATCGCCGGGTGCGGTTCTTCGTGCGTATCGGCACGATCGGGCGGCGTTACAACGCGCCGCCGGCCGTGCGCCTGCGGCTCGCGCTCGAAAGCCTCGGGCCGATCTTCGTCAAGTTCGGCCAGGTGCTGTCGACGCGCCGCGATCTACTCTCGTTGGACGTTGCCGTCGAACTCGCCAAGTTGCAGGATCAGGTACCGCCGTTCGATTCGGCTGTCGCGATCGACATCATCGAGCGCTCGCTCGGTGCCCGTGTGGACGTCCTGTTCGACGAATTTCAACGCGTGCCCGTGGCCAGCGCATCGATCGCGCAGGTGCACTTCGCGAAAGTGAAGTCAGGCCAGCATGCGGGCAAGAACGTCGCCATCAAGGTGCTGCGGCCCAACATGCTGCCCGTGATCGATTCGGACTTGGCGCTGCTGCGCGATCTGGCGGTCTGGGCGGAACGGCTCTGGGCCGACGGCAAGCGGCTCAAGCCACGGGAAGTTGTCGGGGAATTCGACAAGTACCTGCACGACGAACTCGATCTCATGCGCGAGGCGGCAAACGGCAGCCAGCTTCGGCGCAATTTCGCCGGGCTCGATTTGCTGCTCGTGCCAGAGATGTACTGGGAGTTTTGCACGCCGAACGTGCTCGTCATGGAACGCATGGTCGGTGTGCCGATCAGCCAGGTGGAGGCGTTGCGCTCGGCCGGGGTCGATATTCCGAAGCTTGCGCGCGAGGGCGTCGAAATCTTTTTCACGCAGGTGTTCCGAGACGGCTTCTTTCATGCCGACATGCACCCGGGCAACATTCAGGTGAGCCTCGATCCGGCCCACTTCGGCCGTTATATCGCGCTCGATTTCGGCATCATCGGCGCGTTGTCCGATTTCGATAAGAACTATCTCGCGCAAAACTTCCTGGCGTTTTTCAAGCGCGATTACCACCGTGTGGCCACGCTGCACTTGGAATCGGGCTGGGTGCCGCCGAGTACGCGCGTCGAAGAGCTCGAAAGCGCGATCCGCGCCGTGTGCGAGCCGTACTTCGATCGCGCGCTGAAAGACATCTCGCTAGGGCAGGTGCTGCTGCGCTTGTTCTCCACGTCGCGTCGCTTCAACGTGGAGATTCAACCGCAGCTCGTGCTGCTGCAAAAAACCATGCTCAATGTCGAGGGCCTCGGGCGCTCGCTCGATCCCGAACTCGATCTGTGGAAGACGGCCAAGCCTTACCTCGAGCGGTGGATGAACGAACAGATCGGCTGGCGCGGCTGGTATGAGCGGCTCAAGGTCGAAATGCCGCAGTGGAGCAAGACGCTGCCGCAACTGCCGCGTCTCGTTCATCATGTATTGGCGGAGCGGCAGGGGCACGATGGCCCGCGCGGCACGCACGATACTGCCATCAAGCTGCTGCTGCTCGAGCAAAAGCGCACCAACCGGCTGCTGCAAGCGCTGTTGCTGTTCGGCGTGGCCGTGGGCGTCGGTGCCGTGCTGGCGCGCGCGTGGCTCGCCTTTGCCTTCGGGGCTTAACGCCAATGAACAAGCCATCCCCACCCGATTCGTCCCCCGCATCGCCTGCCGACCGCGCGGTGCCCACCTTCTCGACGCGCGATCCGAACTCGGCCGCCTTCTGGAACGAGCGCATTCGACGAGGCTTCACGCCGTGGGATCAAGCGGGCGTTCCGGCGGCGTTTGCCGCCTTCGCCGAGCGCACGCCGGCGCGGCCCGTGCTGATTCCCGGCTGCGGCAGCGCACATGAAGCGCGATGGCTCGCGCAGGCCGGGTGGAACGTGCGCGCCATCGATTTTTCGGCCGATGCCGTGGCCGCTGCGCGCGCGCAGATGGGACCGCACGCGGCGCTCGTCGAGCAGGCCGATTTTTTCACCTACCGTCCGCCGTTCGCGCCCGGCTGGGTCTATGAACGCGCGTTTCTCTGCGCGTTGCCTCCCGAGCGCCGCGCCGACTACGCCGCGCGAATGACAGAACTGCTGGAACCCGGCGGTTGGCTCGCGGGCTTTTTCTTTTTCGACGATGCGCCGAAGGGGCCGCCGTTCGGGATATCGCGGGCGGCAATCGACGCGCTGTTGAGCCCGTCGTTCGAACTCGTCGAGGATGAGCCCGTCACCGATTCGATACCCGTGTTCGCGGGCCGCGAGCGATGGATGACCTGGCGTCGGCGTTGATCGACGCACGGCCGCTCCGCTCAGCGCCCGGGCTTGATTTTCCGCACCGCAGGCCCCATCTCGCGATCTACGCCAGGCTACGCGCCGGCGAAGCCGGGGCGCGGCCAATTGCGGCTATAATTCAACGCTTTGCAAGCGCTTAACCGTTTTTTTGTCGGAAATAGTCGGGAAGAGAATCATGCCGATCTACGCCTACCGTTGCGAATCGTGCGGCTTTGAGAAAGACGTGC
>JBQCDS010000649.1:0-12373 GCA_051961035.1 Trinickia sp.
GATGTCGGTTGCTTTCATCGCGAGGTGTCCAGGTTCGCGATCTTTCGGATCAGCGTGAGTCCGATCGTGAGCAACACGGCTGCGAGCACCAGCATCTTGTGGCCCGCGCGCGTATTGAAGAGCAGCGCCACGTAGGGGCGATTGACGAGGTAGAGAAAGCCCATGATGAAGAACGGGACGCCCGAGATGATCTTGCTCGCGATGCGCCCTTCGGCCGTAAGCGCCTTCGTTTTGGCGCGGATATCGCGGCGGCTGCGTACGATCGCGGCGAGGTTCTCGAGCGTCTCCGCGAGATTGCCGCCCGTTTCGCGCTGCAAGACGAGACAGACGGCGAAGAACGAGAAGTCGGCCAATTGCAGCCGCTCGGCCGCTTGCTCGAGCACGTCCTTGACCTCGGCGCCGACGAGCAGTGCATCGCCCATCGTGCGAAACGTCGAGCGCACCGGCTCGTCGCTTTCCACACCGGCCGTGCAAATGGCCTGCACGGCCGGAATGCCGGCGCGCACGGCGCGGATGATGAGATCGAGCGTGTCGGGAAACACGGCCAGAAAGCGCTGCTTGAAGCGAGCGATGATGTAGCGGTACATGCCGCGCACGGCGATGAGCGCACTTGCCACGGCGCTCAGCACGCGTACCCACAAGGGCAATCCTGCAAGCGAGCCGCCGACGAATACGCCCAAAGCCGCAAGCAGCGCGACGATGACGATGTTGCGCACGCCCGCGCGGCCGGCGATCGCTTCGATACGTTGCCGCTTCGCATGAAGCCACGCTTGCCAAGCTTGGACGTCGCCGTGCCGGCGCTCGATGCTCACGAGCTGATGCGATGGCTTCTCGCTGCTGTCGCTGCGCGTCGCCGCCTGCGGGTCGCGCAGTGCCGCGACACGCTGGGAAATGCGTTGGCCAGGTTGCTTGCGCGCCATCTCGCGCAGCGCGCGCACGATAAGCCCCGCGACGACGATCGCGAAGAAGGCAGCGGCGGCGACGACGTCGGCGGGCGTCACGATTGCATCGCCCCGATCAGTTGCTCTTCAAGGCCGTAATAGGCGGCGCGCTGCGCGAAAGCCGGGCGCAGCGAAGAGCTCTCGAACGCGCCGCGCACCTGCTCTTCGTAGGCGCTGGCGTTGAAGCGAAACGTGAACAGATCTTGCGTGATGACGATGTCGCCTTCCATGCCGGAAATTTCGGTGACGCGCGTGACACGGCGCATGCCGTCCCGCATGCGCTCGATCTGCAAGATCATGTGGACGGCGCTCGCGATCTGTCGGCGGATCGACACCAGCGGCAGATTGCCGTTGGCCATCATGACCATGCTTTCCAGGCGCGTGATCGCATCGCGCGGCGTATTGGCGTGGATCGTCGTCATCGATCCGTCGTGGCCCGTGTTCATCGCTTGCAGCACGTCGAACGCTTCGGTCCCGCGCGTTTCGCCAAGAATGATGCGGTCCGGGCGCATCCGCAGCGCATTGCGAACGAGGTCGCGCTGCGAGATGCCGCCCAGCCCCTCGCTGTTCTCGGGACGCGTCTCCAGGCTCACGACATGCGGTTGCTGCAACTGCAACTCGGCCGCGTCCTCGATCGTCACGACGCGCTCGTGCGGATCGATGAAATTCGACAGCGCATTGAGCAGCGTGGTCTTACCCGAGCCCGTGCCGCCCGAAATGACGATGTTCAATCGGCATGCGCTGGCAATGCGCAGCACCTCGACCATCGCCGGGGAGATATTGCCTTGCTGCGCCATCTTCGCGAGCGTGATATTGCGCTTGGCGAACTTGCGAATCGAGATCGAAGCGCCGCGCAAGGCGATGGGCGGCAGCACCACGTTCACGCGGCTGCCGTCGGCCAGGCGCGCGTCGACCAACGGGCTGCTTTCGTCGACTCGGCGGCCGACCGCCGCCGCGATGCGTTGCGCGACGTTGATCACATGAGCGTTGTCGCGAAACTTGAGCGGCGTGAGTTCGAGCCGCCCGCTGCGCTCGACGTAGACCTGGTCGGGGCCGTTGACGAGAATGTCGGTGACTTTCTCGTCCGCGAGCAGCGGCTCGATCGGACCGACGCCGAACATGTCGTTGAGCATCTCGTCGACGATCAGCGCCTGCTCGGCTAGCGTGATCGTCAGGCGTTCGCGCGCGATCGTCTCGGCGGCGATCTGCTCGATGCCTTCGCGCACTTGTGCGCGCGACATGGTGAGCGCCGCCGACATATTCATCGACGCGAACACGGCCGAGCGTATCGTCTTGAACGTGTCGGAGCGGATCAGGGCTTCGTGCCGGTCGGCCGGCAGCGGCGGTGCCGAGCCGCTTGCCGGTTGCGCTGGCTCGACTGCCATCGGCGGCGCTTTCGTCGCAGGCGCGCTCGCCGGTGCGGCTTTCTCCATGCTTGCGCCGTTGGCTGTCTGCTTGGGCGCGCTCGGTTGCGCCGGCGCATCGGCAGCGGCGGCTTTTCCGGCGGCTGGCGATTGCGGCAGGAACGACGGAGCGTCGCTGCGGCGTCCGAACATCATGCCGCGCCCCGCTTGCGTAGGATGCGCGCGTACCAGGGAGCGCGCTCGGCCACGGTCTGGCTCTCGGCGCCCGTGATCGCGACAGCGAGCGCAACCACCGCGCGGGCGAATGCCGAGTGCTTGCCGTCGCCGATCGCCTCGCCGAGGTTCTCGGCGACCGCCAGCGTCTGCGGTTCATAGGGGAACTCGTGCACCGACGCGCGCCCGAGTGCGTGCACGAAGTCGGCCTGCGCCACGCGGCCGCGCACGGGCTGCTGAGCATTGTTCAGCAGTACTGAGACACTCGCATCGGCGGGACGCCCCTCCGCGAAGCGGCAAAGCCGCGCCGTCTCGCGTGCCGCATGGACGGACCGATCGGCCACCACATGAATCGTCTCGCAGGTATCGAGCGTTTCGTCGACGAAACCGCCCGTTCGCTGCGGCAAATCGAGCACGACATAGTGGAAATGACGCTTGAGCGCCGCGACGAGTCCGCCGACGGTGCCCGCGCGCAAAGTGGGCGGCTGATCGTAAGGCAGCTCCGCGCTGAAGACGAATAGCCGATCGCTTTGCGCGACCGCCGTTTGATGAATGAGCTGCTGATCGAGCTGATGCGCGTTTTGCAGCAGTTCGGCCAGGCCGTTGTTCGCCACGATGCCGAGCATCGACGCAGCGGCGCCGCCGTGCAGGTCGAGATCGACGTAGGCGATGCGCCGGCGCGTTTTATCGGCCAGGTGCCGCGCGAGTGCGGTGGCGATCGTTGTCACGCCCACGCCGCCGCGTGCGCCGATCAGGCCGATCGCCTTGCCCGCGCGCGCGGAAGCGCTCGGATCGCTTGCTGCGAGCGCGCGCTGGACGAGTTCGACGGTCAGCGGTTTGACGAGATAGTCTTGCACCCCCATGCGCAGCAACGAGCGGAACAAGCCGACATCGTTGTGATCGCCGACGACAACGACGCTGACCGAGGGATCGACCACTTCGGCGAGCCTCATGAGATCGGAGATGGGCATCGACGAGCCCGATACGTCGACGAGCAGATGCCGTGGCGAATGGGGCAGGCCACGCATCAGCTCGATGGCGTCGTCGATCGCGCCGCGCGTCACATAGGCATGCGCGATGCCTTGGTCGAGCATCAGGTTCTTGATGACTTCTTCGCTGCTCGGATCGGCGACGACGGCAACGATGCGATCGGTCGCGAGCGGCTGCGCGCGGCGGTTGGCGGAGCGCAATTCGAATGCACCCATGGCGTATCGGTCCTCAGTGCGTGACCGACGTCGTGGTCGACGTCGAATTGAGCGGGTGCGTGCGCCCCTCTTCATAGGCGCGCACCGCGCTCGCGCCAAGCGTTGCGTCCGCTCCTGCGTACGGCAAGGGCGCGACGAGATCGGCCGGCCGTGCGAGCATCGCCGCAAGGTTCGAGTAGGTCGCGCACCCGAATGCGACGCCGGGGCGGCCTCGGCCCGCGTCGATCATGTGCGACGGTTGATTCAGTTGATCGCACTGCGGGGCAATGGCGCGCCCGCCGCCCTCCGAGGTGTAGCCGATCACCGAATCATTCGGCATGCCGAGCGGCGGATGCTCCGACATGCAGCCGGTGAGACTGGACGTGCCGACCAACGCGGCAGCCGATGAAACGATAAGGACAACAAAACGATGGCGCATGGTGCGGCTCCCGTTCAGTAGACGAAGCCGGCCGCACCGACGAGACGCTGGGCGTTGCCGGAGAGCGGGTCGAGGCCGAGCGCGCGTTGCAGCGCATACTCGATATCGCTGCTCGGGTGCGTGACGCTATCGAGCGCATCGTGCAACTGGCCCGGCCCCACCGGCTGCACGATGTACGGCGTCACGATGACAACGACTTCCGACTTGTTGTTCTGATAATCCTTCGACGAGAAAAGCTTGCCGAGCACGGGCAGCCGCCCGAGGCCGGGCAATTCGGAAAGCACGTCGCTGCTTTTGCTTTGCAGCAGACCCCCGATCGCGAAGCTTTGGCCGCTCGATAGTTCCACCGTGGTATCGACGCGGCGCACGGTCAGCGCCGGCACCTTGATCGAGCCTGTCGTGACGCTGTTCGTCGGATCGATCTCGCTCACTTCGGGGCGAACCTTCAGGCTGATACGGTTGTTCGCGAGCACCGTCGGCGTGAAGTCGAGCGAAACGCCGTACGGCTTGAACTCGATCGTGATCGTGTCGGTCTTGTCCTGCGCGACGGGAATCGGGAATTCGCCGCCCGCGAGGAAGCTGGCGGTTTGGCCCGACATCGCCGTGAGGTTCGGCTCGGCGAGCATCGTGATCAACCCCTCTTGATCGAGCGCGTCGAGTACGCCGTCGATCGAGACGTTCTTCGTATGTAAGCCGCCGAGTACCGAGAACGCACCGGTAGGCGACAGGTTGAACAGTTTGGACGTGGGATCGAGGAACGCGCGGCCGCTGAAGAGCCCGCCGACGAAGCTGCCGCTCGAGCCGAGCGAACTCCAGTTGATGCCCAACTGCTGCGTGATGTTTCGGTCGACTTCGGTGATGCGCACGCGCAAGTGCACCTGAATCGGCTGCGCGAGCGTCAGCCGGTTGACGAGCGTTTCCTGGTCGTGCAAATACGGCGTGAGCGTCTGCACGACCGAGTCGGCGTCGCCTGCACTCGGCACGCGCCCGCTGACCATCAGCGAACCGGGCGCGCTCGCGACCGTGAGGCGCCAGTCGGGAAAGCGCGTGTCGAGCAGCTTCTGTATCGAGGCGGTATCGAGCGCGACGGTGATCGTCTTGCGCAGGATCGGGCGGTTGTTGGCGCCGAGCGCGAATAGCGTCGTCGTGCCGGCCTTCTTGCCGAGGACGAATACCGTCCTCGGCGTGGGCACATGCACGTCGGCCACGTCGGGGTTTGCCACGAAGACGGCCACGGCCGCTTCGGGCAACTGCACCATCGCGCCTGCGCCGGCCGCGACCGTCAGCACGCTGTCGTCGCCGGCGTCGCTCGCCGCGCGCGCGTGCGAGACGTTCGGCGAAAAAAGCATCGCAGCGACGACGAAACCGGCGAGGACGGTCAGCGCCCGGCGCAGTGCATCGCGGCCGGATCTCGGAAGAAGTGAAAGAGCATCAATCATCGAGCAATCCTAAGCAGCAGGGCGAGCACCCGCCGCCGCGTGAGCGGGGGGCGCGGCGGGCGCGGGGCTAGGCGCAGCCGGTAAAGCGTCGGCCGGCAGCGGCGGCAGCGCGCCGGCCGTGTTGTTAGCCAGTCCTAACGAAGCGGTACCAAGCGAATCGCTTTGCTTGGAGCCGCGATAGACGACGACGGGCCGCTCGCTCGCACTGGCGTGCGGCGCGGCGTAGTGCGCCTGCTCCTGCGGTGCGCGCGCCATGGCGCGTAACCCGCGCGAGACATCGCGTGCCCAGACAGGCTCCGTCTGCGGCTCCATGACATCTTCGGCTTGCGGCGCATTGCGATCGCTGGTCGCGAAGCTGCGCAATGCCAGCGAAAGCGAGCCGAGGTGCGCGGCGACCGTGACGACTTCGGCGCTGCGCGGTGTCACCTCGAATGTGACGGTGCGCGCGCGTTCGTTCGCGCTGTTCGGCTTTTTGTCGTCGTCCTTGGGCCGCGTAAATGCGGTGCCGACCGCGAGCGCACGCACGCGCTCCGCGATCGTTTCGGTTTCGACGGTTCGGTCCGAGCCGTTCGCCGCGCCAGGCGACGTTGCGATTTGCTGGGTAAGCAGCACATCGACATAGTCGCCCGGCTCGATCAGGCCCGCGTTGCCCGATACGTCGTCGATGGCGACCGAGATCGCGCGCATGCCGGGCTTGAGCGCCGCCGCGAGGAATCCGGGCGAGCTAGGCGAGATGACGTCGGCGGGACCAAGCGGCGTGCCGGCGCGAACGCGGTGACGCAGCAGGTCGCCCTTGAGGTCGGCGGCGTCCGCTTGCCCTTCGACGAGCGCACCCGTGGGGGCGTCGGCGCGTGGCACGCTCTTCCATACGAGATCGCTGTCGCGCAGCAAGAGGCCGTCGGGCAGATCGGCCGCGGCGGCTCGAATGCGCACCATCGGCGTAGGCTTGGCAGGGCCGGGACGCGAGGCCGCGACGAACAGTGCGCGTAACACGAAGGCGCCGATGGCCGCGACGATGATCAAGCCCGCGAGTTTGAGGATGTTTTGCATGACGACGGCATTCCGTTATGTGAGCCGTGCGTGAATCGAAAGCGGCCAAGCCGCTAGGTGCAGCGAGAAGGCGTGGGAAGGCGCGAGCGGCAACCAGAGCGCGGCAACGCCGCCTGCTGCCAGCGCGATGCCGTACGGCACGCCGCGCGTGGGCGCGAGCCATCCGAGCACCCCGGCGCCCTCGGAATCGCGTTGCATCCGGCCAATGACGATCTGCGCTAGACCGAGAATCAATCCGAACAACGAAACGATGAAGAAGACGGTGCTCGCGTAAGCGGGGCCGCTCCATAGAAACACGGCGCCGAACAATTTCGCATCGCCGCCGCCGAGCCATCCAAAGCGAAAGAGGAGGGCGGCCAGCACCAGCGCCGCGACGCCCGTCGCGACGTGGGCAAGCAACGCCATCCGGCTTTCGCCGACCATCCACGCTTGCGCGAAATACAACGCGGCGAATGCAGCGACGGTCGCATTGGGCAAGCGCCGTCGCCGCAAGTCGGAGAAGGCCAGCATCGCCAAGAGCGCGCAAGCGATAGTCGGGATCGAGAGCATGAGAGCTCGCCTTTCGATCTACGGGCGCCGGCGCCGGCCAGAATGAGCCGTTCGGCACACTGGCCGAACGGGCCCAATCATCAATGACCGTTGGCCTGAACGCTCGTGACGTGCGTGATCATGTTTTGGAACAGGGCCGGCAGACCGCTGTCGCCACCGAAAATCGCGCCTGCGGCGGCCACGGCAACAACCACGATGCCGGCCAGACCCGAATACTCGAGTGCGCTGACGCCGCGCTCGTCGCGCGAAAGAAATCGTACGAAACGAAACATTTAAGGACTCCTAAGTAAAGACGAAGGGGGCCGCTTGACCTCTTTCGCAACACGGGGAGGGAGACGCGTTCGCTCCCAATCTTGTTTACGGCAATCGTTTGCGCGGCTTTAGCGAACCTGGTGAATCCCCCTATTCAGATAGGAAGCCGGGCCTTCGCGTGAATCGATATTCGCCGATCGCGGCAGGCGGTGAATGCTCGATAAAACAGTGATTTGCGTGCCAAATCGCCGCTTTCGCGCCAATTGTAGGACGATATGACGAATTGGTGTATACGATAGTTAAGAGTCCTAACGATGTTTCGTAATCGCAAGGCAGTTACGCGAAGCACGCGGACGGCGTGATGCCACGGCTCAAAAGCCGCAGGAGGGATGAACCGTAAAGCGTCGCGCGTCACGGCCGGAATAACGAGAAGGGCGGCCATCGAATCTCGATGCCCGCCCTTGTTGTCGTCTGCGCGCACGCTCGTTAAACGCGCGTGCCTTAAACGCGATCAGTGCACGTCGACGGCGCGCCGCTCGAGCCGCGTCGATTGCCGGCCTTCGTGTTCGCTGTGCGCCGGCTCCTGCTCCGTTTCGCTCGCATCGGTGCTCGACACGCCGTTGAAGATGATGTTGAGCAGGACCGCCGACGCGGATGCGAGCAAGATCCCGCTGTGAAGCAACGGCGAGAGCGCATGCGGCAGCTGTGCGAAGAATTTCGGCGAAACCACGGGCACGAGGCCGAGCCCGACGCTGACGGCGACGATGAACAAATTGTGCGGGTTGGTCGAAAAGTCGACGCGCGAGAGCGCCTTGATGCCGTTGGCCGCGACCATGCCGAACATGACGATGCCGGCGCCGCCGAGTACGAAAGGCGGCACGGAGGCCACGACTTGAGCCATCTTCGGAAATAGGCCAAGCGTGACGAGGATGAGGCCGCCCGTCGCGCAGACGAAGCGGCTTTTCACTCCCGTGACACCGATAAGACCGACGTTCTGCGAGAACGACGTATGCGGGAACGAGTTGAAGATGCCGCCCACGAGCGTGCCGAGGCCGTCCACGCGCAAGCCGCGCACGAGCGTGCGTCGATCGACGGGGCGGCCCACCATGTCGCCGACGGCCAGGAACATGCCCGTCGATTCGATGAACGTCACGAACATGACGGTGACCATCGTGGCGATGGCGAGCGGGTCGAAATGCGGCAGGCCGAAATGAAACGGTGTCACGATCCCGACCCACGGGGCGGCGCGCACGCCGTCGAACGAGACGTGCCCCGTGACGGCCGCGATGACGAAGCCCGTGACGATGCCGATGAGCACCGAAATATTGGCGAGGAAGCCGCGACAGAACTTGTTGACGAGCAGGATCAGCACGAGCACGAAAAGCGACAAGCCGAGGAACAGCGGATCGCCGTAATCGGGGTTGCCCACGCCGCCGGCGGCCCAATTGATTCCCACTTCCATCAACGACAAGCCGATGACAGCGATCACGGTGCCGACCACGACGGTGGGGAAGAACCGCAAAAATCGGCCGATCGCGGGCGCGAGCACGATGCCGATGAGGCCAGCCGCGATCGTCGAACCGAAGATGTCGAGGATACCGAGCTGCGGATTCGTGCCAATCGCGACCATGGGCCCGACCGCGGCGAAGGTGCAGCCCATGATGACGGGCAGACGGATACCGAAGATCCACAGCCCGAGCGTTTGAATCAGCGTGGCGATGCCGCACGAGAAAAGGTCGGCGCTGATGAGAAAGGCGATTTGATCCTTCGGCAGCTTCAATGCGCCGCCGACGATGAGGGGCACGGCCACGGCGCCCGCATACATGACTAAAACGTGTTGAATGCCGAGCGTAAGCAGCCGGCCAAATGGCAGCTGCTCGTCGCACGGATGAACCGTGTTCGATTGCATGTGTCTCGCTCCGTTGTCTCTTTGTACTGGGGTGGCTCAACGGTAGGGGTAAGGCGCGGGACGCACAAGAGCACGCAGCCTATTCCATCCTTTTCGGCGCCGATATGGGCCTGCGCCCCGCACCGAGCGCGCCACGGCGCTCGGCCTGGGCGGGGCACGGCTGCCCGTGCTGAGAGGCACGGGCCACGCCACGCCGCATTTATGATGTGTATCTCTCGAATCGTATAGAGCCGGATTTCGGCGTGACTTTTTTGCGCCGAGTGGGGCGTCGCGCGCGAGCTGCCCATTGGGGCGCCATCAAACGAACTTGACGAGCCCTTCGTAGCGCGCGACGACCGGATCGGTGGTGAGGAGCGTCATGCCTTCCGAGTTCGATTGCGCGACGAGCATCCGATCGAACGGGTCGCGATGAAGCGATGCGAGTCCCTTTCAGCGAGAGCACATGCCGGTAGGTGACGGGCAGTTCGAGATAACCGTTATCGACGAGCCCGCGGCGCAGCCGCCGCGGATCCACGCGATAGACCGACCGGCCATCGCGATCTTTTGCACTGCACCATCGAAATTGCGGGCCCCGCCTTGACAGGCCCCCACGTCTATCCGATCATTCGATCACGAGTTGAGCAATTGCTCTGCGAGAGAGCGATCGCTCGGCAATGAACGCAACATCAGAAAAAGCGGGTTTTCTACCCAGTGGAGACAAGTTCGTGAGATTGCACGACAAAGTCGCGATATTGACGGGCGCTGCAAGCGGCATCGGCGAGGCCGTCGCCGCGCGCTATTTGGAAGAGGGCGCGCGTTGCGTGCTGGTGGACATCAAATCGCCCGACGCGATATGCCCCGATCTCGCTAAGCGCTATCCGGATCGAATCCATCTCGTGCGCGCCGACGTGACCCGCCGCGAGGACATCGAGCGCATCGTCGCGCAAGCCGTCGAACGCTTCGGCGGCGTCGACATCCTGTTCAACAACGCCGCGATCTTCGACATGCGGCCGTTGCTCGACGAATCGTGGGACATCTTCGACAAGCTGTTCGCGGTCAACGTGAAGGGCATGTTCTTTCTCATGCAGCTCGTCGCGCAGCGCATGGTGAGCCAAGGGCGTGGCGGCAAGATCGTCAATATGTCATCGCAGGCAGGCCGTCGCGGCGAAGCGCTCGTGTCGCATTATTGCGCGACGAAGGCGGCGGTGCTGAGCTACACGCAATCCGCCGCGCTTGCACTGGCGCCGCATCGCATCAACGTCAACGGCATCGCGCCGGGCGTCGTCGATACCCCGATGTGGGACGAAGTCGATGCGCTCTTCGCGCGTTACGAACAGCGCCCGCTCGGTGAGAAAAAGCGCCTCGTCGGCGAAGCGGTGCCGCTCGGGCGCATGGGTTTGCCGGGCGACCTCACGGGCGCCGCACTCTTTCTCGCTTCGAGCGATGCCGATTACATCACCGCGCAGACGCTGAACGTCGACGGTGGCAACTGGATGAGCTGAGTACGAACCGCGCTTCTACCCGAAGCGCACGTGCATTTCCACCACAACGTACAAGACTTAAGGAGACAGTGATGCAACGCAATTCCGGCTCTGCCGTTCGACTCACGCGGCGCGCGATCGCCGCCGCCGCCCTCGCGTTGACGGCGACGGCCGCGTCGGCGGCAACGATCACGATCGCGGTGGTGAACAACCCCGACATGATCGAGATGAAGAAGCTGTCCGCCGATTTTGAAAAGAAAAATCCCGACATCAAGCTGAACTGGGTCGTGCTCGAAGAGAACGTCCTGCGTCAGCGCGCGACGACCGACATTACGACCGGCAGCGGCCAATTCGACGTAATGATGATCGGCGCGTACGAAGCGCCGCAGTGGGGCAAGCGCGGCTGGCTCTCGCCGATGACGAACCTGCCGGCCGATTACGACCTAGCCGACGTCATGAAGCCCGTGCGCGATAGCCTTTCGTACAACGGCACGCTGTATGCGCTGCCGTTCTACGCGGAAAGCTCGATGACGTTCTATCGCAAGGACTTGTTCGCGGCGAAGGGGCTCAAGATGCCGCCGAAGCCCACCTACGATCAGATCGCCCAATTCGCCGACAAACTGACCGACAAAGCGAACGGTGTCTACGGCATTTGCTTGCGCGGCAAGGCGGGCTGGGGCGAGAACATGGCCTATCTGACGACGCTCGTGAACACGGAAGGCGGCAGCTGGTTCAACGAAAAGTGGCAAGCGCAGCTCACCACGCCGCCTTGGAAAAAGGCCGTCAATTTCTACGTCGATCTGTTGAAGAAGGACGGCCCTCCCGGAGCGAGCTCGAACGGCTTCAACGAAAACCTCACGCTGATGTCCTCGGGCAAGTGCGCGATGTGGATCGATGCCACGGTGGCCGCCGGCATGCTCTATAACAAGAATCAGTCGCAGGTGGCGGACAAGATCGGCTTCGCTGCGGCGCCGGTCGCGGTCACGCCGAAGGGCTCGCACTGGCTCTGGGCGTGGGCGCTTGCGATTCCGAAGACTTCGAAGAAGCAGGACGACGCGAAGAAGTTCATCGAATGGGCCACTGGCAAGCCCTACATCGAAGCCGTTGCGAAGGACGAGGGCTGGGCTTCCGTGCCGCCGGGCACGCGCGAGTCCACCTATAACCGCCCTGAATACACGCAGGCCGCGCCGTTCGCCGAATTCGTGGAGAACGCGATCAAGACGGCAGATCCGGATCACCCGACGGCCAAGCCGGTTCCGTACACGGGTGTGCAGTTCGTCGGCATCCCCGAGTTCCAATCGTTCGGGACCGTCGTCGGGCAAAGCATCTCCGGCGCGCTTGCAGGCCAGATGAGCGTGGATCAAGCGTTGACCGCGGGCAACGCCGTGGCTAACCGCGCCGTACGTCAGGCCGGCTACCAGAAGTAACGTAGGCCGGTGGGCGATTCGCCCACCCTGCTGCGCGCATCGCCCCGCAAAAAGGCTAAAAAAGCGTTCCCTCAACGCGCCCGCCGCATTATACCCCATAAAGAAATAAAACATAACGATTACTTAAAATAGATAAAAATACCAAA
>JBQCDS010000650.1:0-10528 GCA_051961035.1 Trinickia sp.
ACATGTTCCGGGTGTCGCTCGAACATGAACCGCGCCGCCATGTAGCCCCACCGATAGGCCCGGTTGACGTAATCGTCCATCGAATAAGTGTTGGCGAAAATCTCGCTCAAACGGTATTGGCCCGTTTTGGCGGCGTCGATCGACTCGGCATCGTCGTTTCCACGAGAAATGTATTCGGCCAACCCCTCGATCCACCATACGTCGGGCACCTTTGTCGCCGCATCGAAATCGCCGTACATGTCGTAGCGGCCGTCCAGGTAATGGACGAACTCATGCTTCAGATTCCATATTTCGAAGTGAGGCTGGAGCCAAGTCGCGATGAATGCGATGAAGCGAGCTTGGTTCGTCGGCGATGCGGGATCGCCCTCGAGATAAACCCCGCCGTTGTCGACGTCGTTGCCGAACAACACCGGCGAATAGTGGTGATATTCGTCGCGATTCGAAAAAACGACGACTTCCAACGTCGTGTTGCGATCGTCGGCAACCGGTACTTCGTGGGTGTCAAGCATCGCGTGAAAGTAGCGGGTTTCCCTTGCCATCGCCATGCACGCAGTGCGGGCTTGATCGGATGTCAAAGACTGCGTTCGCAGATGAACGACGCCGCCGTCGCACGGATAGTTCTTGGACAGGATCGCGGCGCCCAACGCCGTTTCGAAATCGCAGACGTTGTAAAAGGCACAGTTCGCCTGATCGTAGTATTTGACGGCCTCGGCGGCGGACAGCCATATGAATCGATCCGGGCCGGCCATCGTCGACCGGTGCAGCGCATCGGCAATCATAAGACGAACGGTGGCGACAAGCGCCGGATATCGGGCGAAGCGGAACGCCTCGTTGGCTGCCTGCTCAAGTTGGTAGCTCGCGCGGTCGTCGCCCAATAGCGCCGCCTTGTTGCGCTTCACGAAGCCGTACAGCGCCGTGGCAAACGACGGATCGCCTTCGAGTTGCGGCAACGCATCGGCACGCGAATGCGCGTAATAAAAAATCGTTAGTAGCCCCGTGAATCCGTAGCCGACATTCGGATCGTCGAGCGCCAGCGCCGCTTGTGGATGCCGAGGCGTGTCGGTCAGCCGTATCACCCATTGCTTGGCTAGTTGCAAGTAGCTGGCCTCGTCGCGCATATCGGTGATCAGTAAAGCGACGGTGCCGGCCGTCGTCGGCGCGGCATCATTGCGGGCGAACAAAGTATTGCCGGCCAGGAGCGCAAAGATCGCCGGCCGCAGCCATTCGAGAATCTCGGGGCCGATCGGGTCGATACGGCCTTCGTTCGCAAGCGAGTAGGCCGCGCGAAAAAACACGCTCAAGTTCGCCAGCGCCGTGCCGTCGGAACGATAGGACCCACCGATGTCCCCATATCGCTGCGCGACCGCAATTAGATTCTCGTGAGAGAAAATGCCCTGTGCAAGATCGGGGGTGACGGAAAACAGCGGCGTCAAGCAGTCCGCATCGGGCAGGCCGACCAAGTAGGCGGCCAGGTCATCGGCTCGGTGCGCGGCGAGCGCCGCCATATCGCTGCAAGCAGGCAGCTCCGTGCGCTCGTGCATCCGAGCGCGCATCGCATGGTGCAGTTCGGGCGGGATCAGTTCCAGCCGGAGGCGATCGCTCGGCGGTAGATGATAGAGCCGCTCGGCTGGCGTGGGCGGCAGCAACGAGCGCTTGTGAGGCATCGGCAGCTGATGCTCGCCCGTCACGGTCGCCCCGATGTCCGCCGCGTTTCGCTGCGAGCGTTCCGGGACGGCCGCGCTGCCATGGGCGGATACCCACGTGCACGCAACACACAGCACGACAGCGCAAGCGGTACGCACGATCGTCGCCATCATTCCTCCGTCGATGAATGGCGGAACCGGCAGCACGGGATGTGCTGCGCGGCTCGCCTTCGAATCGACTGTAGGAGGCCGCGGGCGGGCGCAACACCTACCTAGTGTGATAGCTGCTTGGCGCCCGGCGCGGTGCGCAAGTGCGGCGCGTTAGCCGGGTTGAGATTGGGGGTGCGATGCGAGCGGCGACGGGGCTTGCGATTGGACTTGCCAGCCGAGGCCCAAGCTCTTTTGAAGCTGAATGAAATTTCCGATCAACTGGGCGCGGCCGGCGATCACGTCTTGCTGCGCCGAGAACTGCGTCCGTTCGGTGTCGAGCAGGTCGATCGCCGTTGCCACGCCTGCGGTATAGCGCTGCCGCATCAGCGTCGACGCGCGCTCAGCCGAGGCATCAACTTGTTCGAGCCGCACGACGTGTTCGCGCTGATGGCCGTAGCGCGACAGCGCGGAATTCGCATCCTCGAGGGCGGCGAGCACGGTATGTTCGTAGTGCGCGCTGGCCTCGTCGCGCGATGCCCTGGCCGCCCGAATGTTGGCCGCAATGCGTCCGAAATCGAGCACATTCCACTGTAGATACGGCACGCCGAGCCAAGAAAAGTTAGTTTTCCTAACCAGATGCGCTGGGTCCGCCGCCGTGAATCCGAGGTCGCCCAGCAGCGAAACCTTCGGGAAATAGTCGGCAATGTGCTCGCCGATTTGCGCGTTGCTCGATGCAAGGCGTCGCTCGGCCGCGCGGATATCCGGACGCTGCCGCAACAGGGCAGCGGGGTCGCCGATGCGAACAGTCGCCGGCAGCGCCGGCAATGGTTTGGCCACGGCGAGTTCGGCGTCGAGCGCACCGGGCGCGCGGCCCGTCAACACGGCCAGCCGATCGAGCGATTCGGCGATCTGCTCGTCGAGCGGCACAAGCGCCGCTCGCGTGCTTTGAACCTGGCCGGCCAGGCGTGCCACATCGACATCGGCGGCCGTTCCACCCGCCCGCCGCTGCTGCGTCAGCGTAAGCATTTGCTGCTGTAGGTCGCTCGATTTCACGGCGAGTGCGAGCCGTTGTTGCTCGTCGCGCAGATCGATATAGGCCTGCGCCACTTCCGCCGCGAGCGACACCTGCGTGTCCGCGAGATCGGCATCGAGTGCATCGGCCTCGTCGGATGCGGCTTCGATCGCGCGCCGCGTACCTCCAAAGAGATCGATCTCCCATGACGCGTCCAGGCCCGCTGTATAGAGCTGCAACGGACCACGGCCGCCACCGCCGCTTGCATTTCCGTTCCCGCTCGACGAGAACGTCGACAAATCGGGGCTACGCATCCGCAGCGCGGCGGCGGTGGCCGACACCTTCGGCAGTTCGTTTGCGCGTTGCCCCAACAATTGCGCACGCGCCTCGCGCAAGCGCGCCTGCGCGACGTGGATATCGGGGTTATGCGCGAGCGCGGCATCGATGAGCGCATCGAGTTGCGCATCGCCCAACTCGCGCCACCATGCGCTAGCCGTGGGCGCCGTGGCGACGACGCCGGCAGCCGGCGCCCGCACGAACGCGGCAGACTCGATCGAATCGGCGGCGACAGGCGGCGCCCCGCGATAGTCGGGCCCCACCGTGCAGGCCGATAGCGCAGCGAGTGCGATGCCCGTGCAAGATGCGGCGACGAGCCGCGCGGAACGACGAATCGACATAGACGTACCTGCAAACCTATAAATCCAAAGACCCGGAACCGCGATCCATATTGACCGCACTGAACACACCGACGCGCTTCAATGTCCCGCCGAAGGCGCGCCGCCCGGCTGCGCTGCCGGCGTTTTCAAAAGCAACGCGAGCGGAATGCAAGTGAGGAGCGCGATGGCGAGCACGTAGAACGTTTCCGAGTAAGTCATGACCGCCGCTTGCTGTTGGATTTGAGCGGCGAACTGCGCGAGCGCCTGCATCTTCGCGTAGGCGGCATCGCCGGTTTGCACGAGCCAACTCGCCGCGCTCTCCCCCATCCGCTCTTGCCCGACGAGGGAATTGGCCGTCACCGAATCGCGCAGCGCGGCCACGTGAAACGCATTGCGCCGGTCGATGACCACCCCAATGACGGCCAAGCCCACGGAGCCGCCCAGGTTGCGCGCCATGTTGTACAGCCCCGCCGCGTCGCCCGATTCTTCGCGCGAGACGGCGGCCATGGACGCCTGATTGAGCGGCATCATCGCCAGCATCTGCCCCGCGCCGCGCAGCAATTGCGACCAAACGAAGTCATGCCCGGCGCTCTGCGCAGTCAAGGTCGTATCGAGCATGCAGCTGACGATGAAGCAAACGAGGCCGGCCACCACCATCACGCGAAAATCGAGTTTGCGGAGCAAGCGCGGCAACAGCGGCATCATCAAGAACGCGGGCAATCCCGACAGCAGCATGATGTCGCCGGCTTGCTCGGCGTTGTAGCCCGCGATGAGGCTCAAAAACTGCGGCACGAGATAAGCGACGCCGTACAATCCCGCGCCCACGGCAAACACGATCAAGATGACACTCGCATAACGCGGGTTGCGTAACAACGACAGCCGCATGATCGGTTTGGCCGCGACGAACTGCGAGATGCCGATCAAGAGGAAGCCGAGCACGGCGACGGCGGAAAACGTGACGATTTCGCTCGATTCGAACCATTGATGGCGCTGCCCTTCTTCGAGCACGAGCGTCAACGAACTCAGGCCGAACGATAGCCCGGCGATGCCGATCCAATCCGCGTTGACGAAATCGTGCCAATGCGGCGGATCGGCGGGCAACCCCGTGACGAGCAATGCGATCAGCGCCACACATACGGGCAGGTTGATGAAGAAGCACCATTTCCACGACACGTTTTCAGCCAGCCAGCCGCCTAGAACAGGGCCGAGCAGCGGCCCGAGCAGCACGATGAGCCCAAAAATCGTCATGCCGAGGGCGAGTTGCGCGCGCGGCAATCGCGTGCGAATGATGGTCTGCGCCGTTGGGATCATCGCCCCGCCCGTGAATCCCTGTCCTACGCGGCCGATGATCATCCACTCGAGTGAATGCGATAGCCCGCACATCATCGAAAACGCCATGAACAGCGTCGCATTCGTCAGCAGGAAGTTGCGCAATCCGAACACGCGCGTGAGCCAGGCCGCGAGCGGGATCATGACGATTTCCGACATCAGATAACCGGTCGAAATCCACGTGCCTTCGGTGCCGGTCGCGCCGACCGAGCCTTGTATTTGCGGCAACGCCGAATTCGTGATCGAGATGTCGAGCGTCGCCATCAAGGCACCGAGCGAACCGGCCGCGACTGCCACCCAATCGACGGCGTGCGCGCGCTCCGGTTGGCTCGGGGCATTGCCGGCGCCGGCTTGCGAGGTCGCGTCAGCCATGCGCGTTCTCGTCGGCTAGACGCCGGTCGTCCGCTCGCGCCGAGCGCGTATCGATGTCCACCGTTACCGAAAGCCCCGGCAGCAGCAAGGCGCGCGTGTTCGGGCCGGCATCGACGCGAATTCGAACCGGCACGCGTTGCACGATCTTCGTGAAGTTGCCGGTGGCGTTTTCGGGCGGCAGCAAGGCGAATTCCGAGCCCGTGCCGGGCGCGAAACTATCGACGACGCCGTGCAGATCGAGGCCGCGCAGCGCGTCGACGTGCAGCGTTGCCGGCTGGCCCGGACGCATGTGGCCGATCTGCGTCTCCTTGAAATTGGCTTGCAGATAGACGCTTTGCACAGGCACCACCGTCAGCAAGCGGGTACCGGGCTGAACGTATTGGCCGACACGCACCGAGCGGTCGCCAATTCGGCCCGCGATCGGGCTGTCGAGCGTCGTGTCGTTCATGTCGAGCTGTGCCTGTCGCAAGCTTGCGCGCGCCGCTTCGAGTTGGGCCTTGGCCTGCGCGATTTGCGCCGTCGTGGCTTCGACTTGCGTTTGCGCGGAGCGCACAGCGGCGGCGTTGGCCGCGAGCGTCGCTCGGGCTTGATCGCGGGTGCTGACCAAACTCGCGAGCCGTTCGCTCGTTTCGGCGCCCGTTCGCACGAGCGGCGCATAGCGGCTCACGTCGTCTTGCGCATGCTGTGCCGCGACGCGGGCCACTTGCTCTTGCGCCAGTGCTTGAGCCACGCCTGCCTGCTGCTGCTTCGAATCGGCCAGGGCACGCGCCAGATCGGCCGCGCGCGCATCGACCGTCGCTTGCGCCTGGGCGAGCGATGCTTCGTACTGCCGAGTATCGAGCCGCACGAGCGGCGCGCCCGCGCTCACGGCCTGGTTGTCTCGCACATAGACCTTCGTGACATAGCCGCTCACCTTCGGCGCCACGGTCACGCTGTCCGCTTGCAGATAGGCATCGTCGGTGCTTTCGATGAAGCGCCCGACCGTCCACCAGTGCGCGAACCATGCGATGGCGCCCAAGAGCGCGACGATCAGCACGCCGATGAGCCACGCGCGTTTGCTCGAGCGACGCGGCGCGCCGCCTCCGGTCTCGTGCTGCGTGGTGCCGCGCGGCCGTGCGTCGATTGTCGTTGACATGATTGCAGTGTCCTGCCGTGAAGTCGGTGTGATCGGTCGCAATTATTCCAGTTGGAAAAATTGTGTCAAGTGATATATTTCTGACCGACACCGCCGTCACCGTTAGAAAGGATTTGCGTCATGACCGAAACCAAGCGCCTGCGCCGTTCCACCGAAGCCGGTTATGCGCGAGGCGAGGAAACGCGCCTGCGCATCATCGATGCGGCGATCGAACTATTCGGCGAGCACGGCTTCGTCGCGGCTTCGACACGCGACATCGCGGCGCGAGCCGGCGTCAACGCGCCGGCATTGCAGTACTACTTCGAGAACAAGGAAGGGCTCTACCGGGCGTGTGCCGAGCATTTGGCCGCGCAGGTATGGAGCAAATTCCAGCCGGTGGTGGAGCGCTCGGCGGCGACGCTCGCGTCGACCGACGATGACGCTTCGCTGATCGAAGCATTCGTCGATTTGCACGACGTCATGATGGACAAGGCGTTGCAACCGGCGCCGAGCGCCCCCGCGTTGAAGTTGTTTTTCGTGCGCGAGCAAAGTGGTCAAGAACCCGCCATCGCCACCGAGATTTTTCAACATCGTGTGCGTCGTCCGCTGAACGACGTCGCCACTGGGATCGTTGCGAAGATCTGCGGCACGGCACCGAACGACTCGCTCACGATCGTCCGCGTGATCGCCTTGCATGGCCAGTTCTCGTTATTTCACGTGGCACCGCGCAATATGCTGGCGGTGCTGGGCTGGTCGAGCTTCGATGCCGAGAAGATCGAGTTCGTAAAACAAGCGGTGTTCTCGAATACGCGCGCCTTGTTGCAGCGGTGGGCATCCGAGCGCGACGCCACGATCCAAGCGGCGAAAGCCGCCCCCGGCCAATCGAAAAGTGCGGCGCCGCGACGAAAGCGGGCCGCTGCGCGCGGCAGCACGGAGCGCCGCTGAGCGAAGGGCCGGCGCGCCTATTTGCAGGCGCCCACATGCGCGAAAGGTGAGCGTTTTCGGGACACGCTCGGTGACGGCGCCGCAACGCCGCTTGCGGCGGCGCGCCGGCGCTCCGGAATTCGGCCTTGAGGTGAGCATTTTCGGGAGCGGCGTTGCATCGGTTCGAGGGCTACCTACTCATCCGTGCTTCGATGCTTCCATTCTTCTATTTGTCGATAACTCGCAACTAGGCTGTGCGAGAAAGCGTGTTCGCGTAGAGGTCGAGCACCCCTGCGGCGTCCACTTCGACGCAGACCGTACACGACGGCCGGCTATCCCACTCCGGAGCAGGCGCCGGAAAAGCCATCGGTTTTTGGATCGTGTGCCCGGTCGCGATGCCCTGTGTCAATACACGTACCGGCCCGCTGCGCGTGGCATAGAGTTGCGGCGCGAGCAGATAAGCGACGGCGGACGAATCGTGCACATAAATGCCTTGCACTGCCACGCTCGATTGATGGAACGCTTCGTAATGGCGAGACACGTCCCATATGAACTGCCCCGCCTCGCCCGCGCTGTCACGCAGCTTGGCGAGATAGGCCGTCGTCATGATCGTGCGCTCCGTCACATCGAGGCCTACGATCGTCACGGGCCATGCGGCGCCAAAGACGATATCGGCCGCATCAGGATCGCCAAGCATATTCGCTTCCGCCGCCGGCGACACATTGCCGTTCGTGCCGTTCGCACCGAACGCGCCGCCCATGACAATCACTTGCTTCACGAGCCGCGCGATTTCCTTATCTTCTTCGAGCGCGAGCGCGAGATTCGTCAGCGGGCCGACGGCGATCAGCGTGATTTCACCCGGATGCGCACGCACCGTATCGATGATGAAGCGATAGGCGGGACGCGAATCGAGCGCGCTTTGCGCCGTCGGCTGCAAGCCCGTATTGCCGAGCCCGTCATCGCCGTGAATCCAGCCGACAGGTGCGGGTGCAGCACGCTTGAGCGGTGCAGCCGCGCCCCGCGCAACAGGCACGCCCGGCGCAAACCGCTCGACGAGATACCGTGCATTGCGCGTTGTCGTTTCGATCGTCGAATTGCCAAAGACGCTCGTGACGCCAACGAGTTCGATCTCGGGATGCAGCGCTTGAAAAACGAGCGCCATCGAGTCGTCGACGCCGGGATCGGTATCGTAGATGACCTTATGCATGCTGAGCCTCAAAGATAGAACGCGTCAGGCAATTGTTCGCGCCCTGTCGTGTCGCGCGTATCGCCGCGCATATTGCCGAGCCTGATCGTAAGTTCGGGCCCGCCCAGTTCGATGATGACCTGACGGCACGCGCCGCACGGCGCGATGGGGCCGTCGGTATCGCCGATAACGGCGAGCGCCGCGAATTCGTCGCGACGGCACCCGGCCGCGATCGCACTGAAGAACGCCGTGCGCTCGGCGCAGTTGCAAAGGCCATATGACGCATTTTCGACGTTGCAGCCGTCGAATACGCGGCCGTCTCGCGTCAGCAGCGCGGCGCCCACCTTGAATTTCGAATAAGGCGCGTATGCTTTTTCGCGCGCGGCTTTCGCTCTTTCGAGCAATTGTTCCAATGTCATCGACGCCTCTCGAATCAATGAAAGGTCAAAAACATGCCTGCGATCGTTGCGCTCATCAAGTTCGATAGCGTCCCGGCCAGCACGACGCGTAGCCCGTAGCGCGCCACTTCCGAGCGACGCTCGGGCGCAACGGCGCTGAACCCGCCCGTCAATACGGCGATCGACGCAAAATTCGCGAAGCCGCACAGGGCGAAAGAGAGGATCGCCAACGTGTGCGGCGTAAGCGTAGGTTGCCCCGCCGCCGCCATGCTGATTGGATCCTTTAAATAGGGCGACAGCGACGCATACGCCACGAATTCGTTGAGGATGATTTTTTGGCCTAGAAAGTTGCCCGCGATCATGGCCTCGTTCCACGGCACGCCGATCAAATAAGCAAGCGGCGCGAAGAGCGTGCCCAGAATCGATTGCATGGAAAGATTCGGATGACCGAACCACGCACCGACACCGCCGACCAAACCGTTTAGGAGTGCGATCAATCCGACGAAGGCGATCAACATCGCACCCACCATGACGGCGATCTTGAGCCCAACGGCGGCGCCGGAGCTTGCCGCTTCGATCACGTTCGCCGGGCGCCGCTCGTCGAAACTCAGCTGCTCCAGACGTACCCGGCTTTCCTCCGTGGTTGGATGAATGATCTTCGCGAACAGCAGCCCGCCGGGGACGGCCATGAACGATGCCGCGAGCAGATAGTCGATCCGCACGCCAAGGCCCGCATAACCGGCCAACACGGATCCGGCCACCGCAGCCATCCCGCTGGACATGACGGCGAACAATTCGGCCCCCGTCATATCGCGAGCGAACGGTTTGACGACGGCCGGCATTTCGCTTTGCCCGAGGAAAATAGTCGTGACGGCCGAAAACGATTCGAGCTTCGAGACGCCGAGCAGCCGCTGAAACAGTGTCCCGAGCACGATGACGATCCAACGCATGATACCGACGTAATAGAGCACGGAAATCAACGCGGTCACGAAAACAATGGCCGGCAACACGCGTACGGCGAAGACGAACCCGCCCTCGCCGAAGAGCGTAAACATTTTGGACTGTACGAGGCCGCCGAACAGGAACTCTATGCCGGCGTTGCCGTAGGCCAAAACATGATTGACGCCCGCCGCCATATCGGTCAGCACGAGTTTGCCGAACGGGACGAACAGCACGAACGCGCCGATCGCGATTTGCGCGAGCAACGCGACGATAATGGTGCGCGGCCTGATGGCGCGGCGGTTCGTCGAAAATGCGAATGCAATCGCCAATAGGGCGACGATACCAAGAAGGTTTCGTGCGATCGGGGCCATGTCTCTCGGAATTTTTGAAGTTTTGTGGATGGCAGCGATGCTAAACGAAACCCTAGCCGAACGAAAAGCCTAAAGGCGGCGCTTTTCGTTCGGGCCGGCAGGCGCCGGCCGGCGCCGACGCACGCCGATCGACGCCGCATGCAACCCGGCCTACGGCACTTATTGAATGAGGAATCTGTCGCGCCGCTTACCGAGCCACGCCGGTGCGCGCCCACGCCCGCTCCAAGTCGCGCCTGTCTTCGGATCTCGATATTTCGGAGGCAGGCCGCCCGTTTTTTTGCGCGACGTCGAGCGTTTGCTCGAAAAACCCAACTCCTCGGCCGTAATGCCGTATTCCGCGATCCGTTCCTTGATGCTCTCGATGGTCGCAGCCATTTCCTTTTCGCGCGCGGCGGCCATTTGCGCTTGCACTTTCGCCAGTTGCTCGGTCA
>JBQCDS010000651.1:0-3277 GCA_051961035.1 Trinickia sp.
CATGCTCGAGCACCCACTCACGGGTTTCGCGCCGTGAGGCGGTGCCGATAACTGTCATGCCAGTCAACTCGCGCGCCAACTGGGTCAGAATTGAGCCGACGCCGCCAGCCGCTCCAATGACCAGCAGCACGTTGTTGTCGCTCGGGTCCGCTGTCTGAACACGCAGGCGGTCGAACAGCAGCTCCCACGCAGTGATCGTCGTCAGGGGCAACGACGCCGCCTGCGCAAAGTCCAGTGATGTCGGCATGGGTCCGACGATGCGCTCGTCCACGGCGTGCAGTTCACTGTAGCTGCCGGGCCGCGTGATGTCACCGGCGTACCAGACTCGGTCGCCTGGCTTGAAGCGTGTGGCCAGTGGACCGGTTGCACGCACGATTCCCGCCGCGTCCCAGCCGGCGATGCGTGCGCCGCCTTCCGGAATATCGCCACCGCGGCGGATTTTAGTGTCGACCGGGTTGACCGACACCGCCTTCACTTCGACCAGCAGATCGTGAGCGCGCAGTTCCGGCGTAGGCAGCTCGATATCCTGCAGCGCCTGCGGGTGGCTGATGGGATGGTTCTGATAGAAGCCAATCGCTTTCATAACGGGATCTCCAAGGGAAGGGTGTTGGAGCGCATGTTATCTTTCGTCGATATGCTGATAAACCACCGTCGCACCCAAACACTTTCGGCGTTTATATGAAAATGATTCGACTCGATGACGTCCAAATCTTCGTGCATACGGTGGACTACGGCAGCTTCTCGCAGGCCGCTCGCCAGCTGAATATTGCGCCTGCGCATGCCAGTGCGTCCGTGCAGCGGCTCGAAAAGGCACTGGACACGCGCCTGTTCACGCGTTCGACGCGCAGCATGCAACTGTCGGAGGCCGGCGAGCGCTACCTGCCGCACGCTCGGGCCATCATTGGCGCGCTGGAGCAAGGCGAACAGGCCCTGGCAAACGAAAGGGGGGCGCTGTCCGGCCCGCTGCGGCTATCCGCTCCGTCCGACTTCGGTCGAAACCTGCTGTTGCCGTGGCTGGATGAATTTCAGCACCAGCACTCTGGACTATCGCTGCACGTGAGGATGAGCGATCGAGCGGCCGACCTCATTCGCCAACCGCTGGATGCCGTCGTGCGCTATGGAACGTTGCCCGATTCGTCTCTTCTGGCTCTGAAACTGGTCGAGAATAACCGACGCGCATTATGTGCCGCGCCGTCATACCTGGAACGGCATGGCGCGCCAACCAAGGTAGACGACCTGCGGCGACACAATTGCCTTCGGTACGTCTGGAGCGAGCAGATCCATGAACGTTGGCGTTTCACCCTGCCCGGCGGGGACCGCACCGTGGCAGTCACCGGCAATCGCATTAGCGACGACGCCGATGCGGTTCGTCGCTGGGCGTTGGCCGGAGAAGGCATCGTTTATAAGTCGCGACTGGATCTCATCGACGATTTGAAAGCGGGGCGACTGGTTCAATTGTTTCCAACGGAGCATGGCGAGCCCGCTCCGTTGCACTTGATTTGCGCTCACCGCGCGCAACTGACGCCCGCGATCAACGAGTTGAATGCCTTTCTAAGGGAGCGCTGCGCTGCATTGCTCGCCAGCCACCCGTCGGGCGGTTTCCAATCTGCTTGCTGACCGCTTGAAAGACTTCCACCGCGCATCGATTGAAATGGACGTTACGCGAATGACAGTTCCAACTCCACGCCCGAGTCATTCACTCGCGGCGCCACTTCTCGGCCCGCACCTTCTTCGAAATGAACGAGCCCGTACCGTTCCATCGTCCTGAGCGTGCGCGATAGATTGGATTTCGCGCGGCCGGAGCGTTCGGCCAACTCGCTCAGCGATGCCGGTTTCGTCTTGGCGATCAATGCGAGCAGCGACCGATTCCTGTCGGACAGCACCTGCGCCAGCGTTTCCAGCGACTGGAACCAGACCTTCGGTTCCTCTGCGCTGGGCACGACCTCGGTGTTTGTGGTCGTGTTCGATGCGCGTACGCGCTCCCGGCCCTGAGCCCTCGCGGATGGGATGCGCATCGACTAGGCCCCACGATGTCGATGTCCACGGGCGTTCCGCGCGACGCCCATGCGCATGTTCTTGAAGTCGCGAGATGCTAGGGAACGCGTGCCGTCCTTGAGTGTGATGGGCCGTTTCTAAGACCGGATGCCGTCCATCGGTCATTCGACTTTGCTCGCGATGAAGTGCCGGCGCCGTCGTGGTTGGGGGAGGGCGCTCGTGCCTTATCCGTTTGTCCATGCGCCCCGTTCCGCACTTGCCTGGCAGGTACAATGGCGTGCGTTGTGCCGAATGCATCGCACGAATTCAGTGAACCCGCCATGCCAAATACGTCGTTTCCCTCGCCCAGCTCACCCGGGTCGCCCACCGATCTCTCCGCTGATTCCACGGCCGACATCCTTGATACGAACACACCCGAAAAGCTGCACGAGCACGGTCTGTGGCGTGACGCAGGTTGGACCGCGCGCGTCATCAAGAATGAGGACGACGATGGCTGGGCTGTTGAGATGATCAAGGACGGAGAGCAGGAACCCGCGCTCGTCGGTCCGTGGACGATGGGCCGCAACAAGAAGGATCCGAAGCCGCTTGATGCCTCGGCGTTCAACACGCTCGTGAAAACGGCGTCGGAGGTACTGCGCCGGCACGAGCAGCAGTTGCGCGCGCAGTTGCATAAGAGCGTGAGCGTGGCGGCGGCAACGGGCGATGAGCAATGGGAGGTCACGCTGGACATCGTCCCCGACGACGACGAGCCCTATGCGTTGCTGACTGCTCTCGATGCATTCGGGCAGCAGCTTGCGCAAGTGCAGGTGGCGGCGAACTTCAAGCTCAGCAAGGCGAGCGCCGCCAGCTGGGTGGAAAACGAGTTCCGTCGCCCAAGCTGATCTTGTGCCGGCGAGCCGAGATCATCGATCGATCCGGCTATCGTTGCATTCGATTGTGTTCCGATGGCCGAGGGATAGGCGATGACAATGACCCGCGTCACGTACGGCACGGAGATCACCGGGCCGAACGCGCCCGAATTCAGGCCTTTGGTCACCGGAGATTTTGGCGATGTTTTGGCGGCGCTCAAGCGGTTGGCCGAGGCATCGGTTTAAGTATTGAACAGGCCGGCATGCCAACCCTTTGCCGGCACTGCAATGGCGCTTGCCGGCCGGGATACGCCCCGTGGCGTTGACGGTCCTCCATCCGGGCGGCGCAGCCTCTGATGTGTGACCGCAGCATGCTTGTCCCACCTCGTGCACGAGCGATCAGTCTCGATCGTGCAACGAGCGATCGGGCTGCA
>JBQCDS010000652.1:0-4389 GCA_051961035.1 Trinickia sp.
AATCGATCGCGCGCGGACACCGTGTCGAGCTCAAAACGGTGGGCCTCTTCTCCGACGGTACGGCCGTCAAGCTTGTCGGCGAAGAGACGTTTCGACTGTGCAGCGCCTATGTCGACGAAATCGTCACGGTCGATACCGACGCCCTATGCGCCGCGATCAAAGATGTATTTCAGGAAACGCGCAGCGTGTTGGAGCCTGCCGGCGCGATGGCCGTCGCGGGGGCGAAACGCTATGCGCAGCGAACCGGCATTGCCGCCGAGACGTGGGTGGCCGTCACCTCGGGCGCGAACATGAGCTTCGAGCGCATGCCCTTTGTCGCCGAGCGCGCCGACGCGCAAGCAGCGCGCGAGGCGCTGCTTGCCGCGCCGCCTCGCCTATTAGCGCGGGAGGCGATAAAAGAAGAAGGCCGTGCTGCCGGCGAAGATACCGAACAACGCGAGCCCCATTGCCATAGCGAGATCCATGCTGGCTCCGAAACGGTTGACGATTGGCGCTAAGCAAACGCGACAGGCCGACGACAAACCCGCGGTGGCCACGCCGCGCAACGGTTAAAAGGGACAAAATGTCGTCATGTGGCGCCATTATGTCCTGGTCCCACGGCCTCGAAAACGGGCAATTGCCCCAGCAGGGTTTTTCCCGAGACGAACCCAAGGCACAATCGCATGTCGCCCGTGGCGTGAGCGCGGGCGCTGACGTTATCGCTACCCAATCACTGCTTCTCACCACCCATCACCGCCCATCATGACCGATTCCGCACCGCAAGCTCTCGTCGACATCGCGCACGGTTCGTCGCGCCTTCAACTCGCTCCGCAATGGGGCGGGCGACTGCTCAGTTGGCGCATCGGCGGCGAACCCGTCATCTTCTGGCCCGAGCGCGCCGATTGGAGCAACGTGGCGCGCGTGCGCGGCGGCAACCCGCTGCTGTTCCCGTTCCTCGGCCGCCATCGCGTCGACGGCCGCCTCGGCGAGTGGCGCGATGCACAAGGCTTCGTGCGCGCGTTGCCGATGCACGGTTTCGCGCGCGATCTGCCGTTCTCGCACGCGTTGGACGCGGACGGGCACGGCGTGCGCATGACGTTGACCGATACCGAGGAAACACGCGCTCACTATCCGTTCGCGTTCCGTTTCGAGGCCGCTTATCGGCTGGTCGATACCCGAACGCTCGAGGTCTCGCTGAGCACGACGAATCTCGGCGACACGCCGCTGCCCTACTACGCCGGCCATCATTTCTACTTCGCCCTTCCCCACACGCTGCGCAGCGAAACGATGCTGGCGCTACCGGCCACGGTGCGTCGCCGCCAGTTGGAGGATGGATCGATCAGCGCGCCGGAGACGGGCGCCGCCAGCTATACGCTCGCCGACCCGCTCATTCACGATCGCTTCCATTGTCTGCAAGGGATGCCCACCGCGCCGGTGCGGATCGACAGCCCGTCGCTGCGCCGACGCATCGAGATCGACCTCGATCGCCAGGGTTCGGTGCCGTGGTACGCGGTGACGACCTGGACCGAGACCGACACCTCCGACTTCTATTGCGTCGAACCATGGCTCGGGCTTCCCGATGCGATCCACAATGGGCTCGGCTTGCGTTGGCTCGAGCCGGGCCGGACGGAGACGGCATCGCTCGCCATCCGCGTATCCGACATCGTCTGACGCCCGGCGCCTGGCACAGGCGCACGCTCTTGGGACGAGGCGAAGGCACGGCCGCCTTGTCCGATTCGTCGTGTTTTCGAGCATTGGCAGCCTCCAACCCCGTTACAATCGGACGTTTTGGCCGCCGCGCCGCAACAACGGCGCAGCGGGATTGCAAAGCGTTTTTGAGTGTCAAGCGAGGTTCAATGTTGCGGAAAACGATGATGCGGCTCACCTGCGTGCCGCTGGCGGCGGCGCTGGCCGCGTGCGGTTCGGCGCCCGTGGCGCCCGGCTACTATCGGGTCCAGCGCGGCGATACAGTCACGAAGATCGCGCGTGTGCACCACGAGTCGGTTCAAAGCATCGTCCGCTGGAACACCCTAACGAATCCCGATTCGATCGAGGTGGGTCAACTACTGCGCGTCGTTCCGCCGGGCATGAAAGGAACGGCAGCGACAACCACCACAGCAGGCGCGCCGTTGCGCACGAGCCCCGCAGGCCGCGCGGCCCCCTCGCGCGCGGCGCCCGACACGGCCCCTCCCGCGAACGGCATCTCGCTCATTTGGCCTTGCGGCGGCAAGCTCGTGCACGGTTTCGACGGCGTCACATACAAGGGCATCGACATCGCGAATGCGGCGGGCACGCCCATTCTCGCCGCCGCGCCGGGCACGGTCGTCTATGCGGGCAACGGCTTGCGCGGCTACGGCAATCTCTTGATCATCAAGCACAACGCCGATTTCCTCACGGCCTACGCGCACAACCGCACGCTGCTCGTCAAGGAAGGCGAACGCGTGACGCAGGGCCAAAAGATCGCGGAAATGGGCGACACCGACAACGATCGCGTCGCCTTGCACTTCGAGCTGCGCTATGGCGGGAAATCGATCGACCCGTCGCGCTATCTGCCGTCGCGGTAAAGTTCAGGCAGTAGGCCAGCGGCAGCACCGTGCGCTCCAAAAAAATGGCCCGGACGAGCCGGGCCAACGGGGGTTCGGCGCAGTGAGGCAAAGGACCGGTTTGCCGTGCGCCAGTGACTAATTTAACGATTTGGAAATAGACGCACAATCGATTTAATTAAAGGAAAAGCGGCAGTTACCACATAGTGCCGAGACAAGATCATGCAAATGGGAAGCGACTTGTTCAATTGCGGGGCGGAGCGCTCAGCGCCCCGCGGGAAGCGGACTACAACGGGGCCGGACCATCGTTGTCCGCTATTGCCGATCGGCGTTCGATTATTCGACATTCAACTGACGTAATCGGCCATGCGGCATCTTTTCTCTAATTTTGACGATTTTTTTCGATGAATCATCAAGTCGACCGAAGATAAGACGATTAAAGGAGACACGGCATGCTGACTCGAACCGATAGCTACGAAGCCCTCGTCGCGGGCTTTGCGTGGCCCATCCCCGAGCGCTACAACATCGGCGTCGATACGTGCGACAAATGGGCCGACGGCAGCAATCGCCTCGCGCTCGTGTACGAACGGCGCGACGGCACGGTGCTGCGCTATAGCTTCGACGAACTGAAGGCGCTGTCCAATCAGCTCGCGCACCACTTCGCGCGGCACGGCGTGGCGCGCGGCGAGCGCGTCGCCATCTTCCTGCCGCAAGCACCGGAGACGGCGCTCGCCCATCTGGCGACCTACAAGCTCGGCGCGATCGCCGTACCGCTGTTCGCCCTGTTCGGTGTCGAGGCCTTGCAATACCGCTTGTCCAACAGCGGCGCGGTTGCGCTCGTCACCGACACGGCGGGCCTGCACAAGATCGAGCAGATCCGCGATTCGCTGCCCGAGTTGAAGACGATCTATTGCATCGACGGCGACGACCAGGCCTTGCAAGCGGCCGGCGTGCTGCCGTTTTGGTCGTCGCTCGAGCATGAAGTGCGCGTGTTCGAACCGGTCGACACGCTTGCCGACGATCCCGCCGTCATCATTTATACGTCGGGCACCACCGGGAAACCAAAAGGCGCGCTGCACGCGCATCGCGTGCTGCTCGGCCATCTGCCCGGCGTGGAAATGCCGCTGGCGTTTTTCCCCGACAAGGCACGGCTCATGTGGACGCCGGCTGACTGGGCTTGGATCGGCGGCCTGCTCGATGTGCTCCTGCCGTCATGGCACCACGGCGTACCCGTGCTCGCCCGCCGGTTCGAGAAATTCGACGCCGAGAGCGCGTTCGACTTGATGGCACGGCACCAAGTCACGCATGCGTTTTTGCCCCCCACCGCCCTGAAAATGCTGCGCACCGTCGAGCGCCCCAGGGACCGTCATGCGCTGTCGCTCGTTGCCGTCTCGAGCGGCGGCGAATCGCTCGGCGAAGAACTCATCGAGTGGGGCCGCGCGGCGCTCGGCGTGACGCTCAACGAGTTCTACGGCCAGACGGAATGCAACGTCGTCGTGAGTTCGTGCAGCGCCCTGTTCGAGCCGCGCATCGGGTCGATCGGCAAGGCCGTGCCGGGTCATCGCGTGGAAATCGTCGATGACACCGGGCGTGTGCTGCCCCTCGGCACGGAAGGCAACATCGGCATTCATGCCCCCGATCCGGTCATGTTCTTGGGCTATTGGCGCAACCCCGAGGCCACGCGCGAGAAGTTCGCTGGCGAGTACTTGGTCACGGGCGACGTCGGTGTCATGGATGTCGACGGGTTCATCCGCTTCGTCGGACGCAACGACGACGTCATCACGAGCGCCGGCTACCGGATCGGTCCGGGCCCGATCGAGGATTGTCTGCTCGGCCACCCGGCCGTACGCATGGCGGCAGTCGTCGG